>NZ_JBFRCS010000006.1:0-192937 GCF_052113185.1 Leifsonia sp. YAF41 | reverse complement strand
CCTCCGGGCCTCGTCGACGGCGCGGGCGCGGCGGGCGGAATGCACCGCCAGCTGCTTCTCCTCGGCCACAACCACATCGAGGTACTCATTCAACCGGGCCGTGTACCCGGACTCCCGCCGTTCGCCCTCGCCCGGATCGTCGGGCAGCAGCGCGTCGACGAACCCCGGGAACGCGGCCGGAGACATCCCGAAGCGACACTCCAGCGGGTCACGGTCGGAGAACACCCCGAAGTCTTCGACCCCGTCGTGCAACAGCTCCAGCTGATCCATAACCCCAGTCAACCGGGCACCACCGACACTCCCACCGCAACCAGCCGAGGGGTTGACAACGCGGGTTCGGACGAGATGCTTCTGACGCGCAGGGCCGGATTCGAGGCGGGTTCGCGGGGTCTCGACAAGCTCGACCACCGAGACGCCCGAGACACTCGAGACACTCGAGACACTCGAGACGATCGAGACGATCGAAGTCGGTTCGGGTCTGTCGGCGCGCTCGCGTCCGTAGCCAGTTCGAGGTACCCGGCCACCCAGCCACCCAGCCACCCAGCCACCCAGAGAGAATTGGTCACTTGCCACCGGTGACGGGCCGCTGCAGGCTTGACATCGTGACTTCTCCTGCCGCACCCCTCGTCCTGCGCTATGCCGCGTTCCCAGCGACTCAAACGTCCCTCGCGACCACCGCCACCGGAAACCCGGCCGGCGTCGTGCTCGATGCCTCAGCCCTCACCGAGGTGGAGATGCAACGCATCGCCGCCGCCATCGGCTACTCGGAGACAGCGTTCCTCACCGACGCTGCCGGGTCGTCMGATTCGACGGACGAGTTGCGCCGGAGCATCCGTTACTTCTCCCCCGGCGCCGAGGTTCCGTTCTGCGGACACGCGACGATCGCGACGGCGGTCGCCCTGGCCGAGCGGATGGGTATCGGCCGATTCACCTTTGACACCCCGATCGGTGCCGTCGTGATTCAGACCTCGACTGAGGAGGGACGCATCATGGCCGCGTTCACCAGCGTCGCTCCCAAGCTGAGGCCGCTCGATCCCATGGTGCGGTCTGCGCTGCTGCGGCTGCTCGGCCTCGCCGATTCCGATCTCGACGAACGCTTCCCGTTGCTGGTCGCCTACGCTGGCAACTGGCATCCGTTGGTCTTCGTGCGCGACCTGGCCACCTTCGACGCCCTGACATTCAATCCAGCAGACGCCCGACAGATGATGGATGCCGAGGGCTGGGCCGGCACAATCAGCGTGCTGCATGCCGAGGCGGAGCACGAGTTTGAAGCGAGAAACGTCTTTCCGGTCGGGGCGATCACTGAAGATCCGGCGACCGGTTCGGCGGCCGCGTCACTCGGCGGCTATCTGCGAGAAACCAGCCTGGTCGCGGCGCCGACCCGCATCCGCATCCGCCAAGGCCGGCACGTCGGCCGGCCGAGTTTACTCACGGTCGACATTCCGGCGGAGGGCGGCATTGTCGTCAGCGGTACCGCTATCCCCATCTCACTAAGCGAGTAGCGAGCCAGTAGGCGCACCGAGGGGAGTACCGCGATCAGGGATCGCTGGGGCGCTCCTTCATGGGCGGATGCTGTGTGCCCCGGTGGATTTCAATACTGCGGGCGGTACCCGGAGAATTCGGGTCGTCGACGATCGGCTGGTCGGCCATGAACGAGCGGATGACGTGGGCGAGTTCGCCGGGATGGCTGAAGTTAATCGCATGCGCCGCACCCGTGATCAGCACAACGAGCACGTGGTTGTCGCTCTGACCGGCGACCTCCCGAATGCGAGCGGGGCTTGGCATCAACGGGTCCCTGCTCYCGATGACAACGAGAGTGGGAATCTGCAAGGCGAGCAACCTCTGAAGTGACGGGTAACGGGTGAGCGCCCGGAACATCTTGACCGTGCTCGGAACGCCGAAGCGCAGATAGTCGGGGGTCGCCACCTTGAGCATGCTGGGCGGTTCACGTCCGCCGTCACGCGCAAGTTGCCCGATGGCCCGGCGCAGCGGCTGGTTGTGCAAACCGCCGGCCGGCGAGACAAGCACAGCGCGGTCGATACGATCCGGGTGGTTGTAGGCGAACTCGCAGATGATCGGGCAACCCATTGAGTTGCCGACGAGAGTGGCCGACTTGATGCCGCGATCGTCGAGGAACCGCGCCGCGGCGTGCGCGAGGTCGGGCACGTCCAGGGGCTCAGCGGGTTTTCCGCTACGACCGAAACCCGGGAGATCGGGAACGAGAGTGTGGAACTCATCGGCGAGCAACTCGGCGGTTGGCAGAAGATAGCGCCCGGAGAGACCGAACCCGTGCAGATGCATCATGGCCGGGGCATCCGGCGGTGACGGTGATTCCCGGTAGAAGATGTCGGTGCCGTCAATCGTCGTCCAGCGTTCGGCCAATGCCGACGCCGGGTGCTTGGGAGTCATGCGCGTCTGATGCCGCGAACCCGCTTCTGCCTTTGATCGTGCCGACATCGCGCACTCCCCTTCCTGCCGTTCTCTGCATAGAGCAACAAGCAACAAGCAACTCCGACCGTCGTCACTCGCTCAAGGAGTGCGCCCCGAGTCGACCCACACCATGAACCTCGCACTCGTCTCGGGGGAAGTCAATACTCTCCCCGAAGCGCAGGCAGACAGAGAAAGACGAGTGCCCGCCACAGCTCACGTTGCCGGTTTGGCAACAGCGTTTGGCGGGTCGTCGACCGAGAAGGCATTCTCGAGGCATGCCTAGCTCTGACGACATCCCCTCTGATTTCCACACTGCCGAGACACGACATGGCGCGGCCACAGGAAGCGGTGCTCGTGCACCTCGGGATCCGGACGCGATTGAGGAATTCTGGGATCAGCGCTACGCCGAAAATGAACTCCTCTGGAGCGGCAGGCCCAACGCTGCACTCATCGCCGAGACGCAGGATCTTCGACCGGGGCGCGCCCTGGATGTCGGCTGCGGCGAGGGGGCAGACGCGCTCTGGCTGGCAGAACAGGGCTGGGCAGTGACCGCTCTGGATGTCTCGCAGGTGGCGCTTGACCGGGCTACCGGCGAGGCCGAACGGCGTGGAGTCGAGGTGCGCTGGATGCACGCAGGCCTCGTCGAGGCCCCGTTGCCTCACGCCACCTTCGACCTCGTTTCCGCGCAGTATCCTGCGCTGCTGCGCACCACTGACAACCGTGCGGAGCGCGCGCTCATCGCCGCGGTTGCGCCAGGCGGGATGCTGCTCATCGTGCACCACCCCGCTCCAAGCGCTGAGCAAGCCAAGGCCCACGGTTTTGATCCCGACGACTACGTAAGCCCCGCCCAGGTCGCTGCTCTGCTCGACGACAACTGGCAGATCGAGGTTGACGAGACCCGGCCTCGCCACGTGGCCACCGGTGCCGGCGCCCTGCACACGGAGGATATCGTCGTGAGAGCGCGCCGACTCGCCTGACTCCGCAACGCCGGCGCTGACGCCGGCGCCGGCGAAACCCTGCGTTAGTCTCATCGGATGGCCGCCGATGATGCATTCCTGAACGATGTTGCGAGCTCGCTGGCACAACTGCCTGGCGCGATCGGAGTGGCGTTGGGCGGTTCCCGCGCACAGGGCACGAGCCGACCGGATAGCGATTGGGACTTCTCGATTTACTACCGAGGAACGTTCGAACCGGATCACGTTCGCGCGCTGGGTTGGTCAGGTCAGACCACTGACCTCGGTGGGTGGGGACCACTGTTCAACGGCGGTGGCGCGTTCACGGTGCACGGGCGACAGATCGACATCCACTATCGCGATCTGGATACCATCGTTGCGATCCAGGACGCGGCCGAGCGCGGTGAATTCAGTGTTGAACCGCTGCTCTTTCATCAGGCCGGCATCCCCAGCTACCTTCTTCTCGCGGAACTTGCGATGAACCGCACACTCCGTGGGGTTCTCCCCCGACCGGCGTATCCCGACGCTCTGCGCCGCACCGCTCCCGAGTATTGGCTGCCCGGCGCGAGGATGACACTCCACTACGCGCTGGCCGGCCACGCGCCGCACGGCCGCATCGCCCAGTGCGCCGGCCTGATCAGCGAAGCGGGATGCCGGGCCGGTCACGCCATCCTGGCTCATCGCGGCGAGTGGATCACCAACGAGAAGCAGCTCCTCATCCGTTCAGGTCTCACCGAGTTGAACGAGATCGTCGCCAATTTCACGGCGGATGCCTGCACCCTCGAGACGGGAGCAGTGCGGGCCAGCCGGATCATTGAGGATGCCTTCGCCAGCGAAGGAATCGGTCTCGACCAGCCCCAGTCGTGAGTCAGTAGTGACGAAGCTGCAGGTCGAAATCCGCACGATTCGGCATCTGTCTGGATGTGATCCCGTCGTTGCCGTTCACGACATCGAGCTGCGGAACGGGTCGACCCTCACGTCAGACCGAGGAAGGCCCGCAACTGAGGCACCCCTTCGACTTTCAGGTCGTCCTTGGGCCGGTTGAGCGTTTCGGACGTGAGAACCAATTTTTGATTCACGGCCATCTCGCCGTCGCGCCGTTTGAGACGGAAGACCCCGTTTTCCCGATATCCGACTTTTCGCGACACTGCGAGCGACGCGGGATTATCTGCGAATGCGCCTGAGCTCAATTCCTCGGCGTCCAGGTGATCGAACATGAAGGCACACATCGTCTGGCGCATCGCCGTGCCGATACCGCGGCCGTGGTACTTCATGCCGAGCCAGGAACCCGTCTCCCCCGTCTTCGTGACGAGGTAGTCCTTGGTGGAGATGCTCTGGCACCCGACGAGTTCACCGTCGAAGCGAACCGCGGTCTCCAGCGACCACGACGCCGGCGACATCGCGGCCCGCTGTGCCCAGTGGTACTGCATGAGACGCATCTGGACCTCGTGCGCGGTGCCCGCGGTCCACGGAAAATAGAACGGCATCTCATCCGGCGCATGGATGCCGGCCTGAGCAAGGGCTACAAGTTCGGGGAAGTCGGCGTCGCAAACAGGGGAAAGAGCAAGTGGTCCACTCGTGATCTTCAGTCCAAACGGTGGCCACAGCACGTCAAGTGATTCAGACATGAGACCAACCTAGGTGTGTCAGCTTCGCCCCCGAGGACGGCTCGCCCTTGGGCAACCAGTGACTAACCTCGATGAGGCTCTTCAACTACCCGGATGGACCTTCCGACGCGGACGCTTTCCCGGAAAGTTCCATCGTGAATGACAGGCCGACCTGTAGGTTCAGCACATGAGACTCGACCTGCGACCGATTTCAGCGTTGCTGCTCGCTGGCGCCCTGGGAGCTTCGGTCAGCGGTTGCACCGCGCTCTCCGACACAAGCAGTGAGCACCGGACACGAACATTACCGTCGGCTCCCTCAATGCCATCCACGACGGATGCCGACACCGGCGCTCCGGCCGATTTGAGCGCGTTTGAGCAGCAACTCCCCCTGCATGGAGAATTCGTCAGCCAACGGACGGAGACGGCCGGAGAAGTCGAGATTGCGCGTCGTAGTGATGGCACAGTGTGGGCGACTCTCACCAACTTCAGCACCGGATCCTCGCCGAACCTCCGGCTGTACCTCAATGAAGGTGCGCTGGTGAAGAACGCTGATGGCGCATGGTCAGCTGAAAGTGGCGCTGGCTACGATATCGCGGCCAACATCGGACCGTCCGGCAGCCAGCAGTTCGAAATCCCGGGTAGCTACGGGATGCCCGAGATCCATAGCGTCACAGTTTTCGACTTCACCGCTCCTGATTTTTACCATTTCGGGTCGGCTCCGCTCGGGTAGCGAGAACCCTCAGATCTCCGACAAACGCGGAAGCACCAACTCGGAGACCCGCGCAACGTAGCCGGCCGGATCGTCGCCGCGCGGTGACAGCCAGACCTGGCTGATTCCCGCCGCCGAATAGGCCTCCATCAACGTCAGGAATCCGTCGACGTCGGACAGCGGATCAAAGAACGACAGCATCGTGCGCGAAATCTCCGCAGGGTCGCGGCCCAGGTCTGCGCAGTGCCGATCGAGAACTTCAAGCTTGTGCATCACACCGTCGAGGCCGAGATCGAACAGATTGCAGGCATCCGCATACTGGGCAACCAGCCGCAGCGTTTTCTGCTCACCGGAGCCGCCGATCATGATCGGCGGACGGGGCGATTGAAGGGGACGAGGGCTGCAGATCGTCTCGGCCAGGTGGTAATAGCGCCCGTCGTAGGGGCCGTCATTGTCGCTCCACATCTGCTCGCAGATCTGAATCGCCTCCTCGAGCCGGCCGAAACGCTCGGTCAGCGACGGGAAGGCAACTCCGAGTGCGAGATGCTCGCGTTCATACCAGGCGGCGCCAATTCCGAGGAACGCGCGGCCCTCCGAGAGCACGTCAAGCGTTGCGACGATTTTCGCGAGAAGGCCTGGATGCCGATAGGTGACGCCGGTCACCAGCAGGCCGAGTGTGAGGCGTTTCGTCTGCCCGGCCAGAAACCCGAGCGTCGTGTATCCCTCGAGCATCGGCTCAGTCGCCGGGGCCCGCCGCTCCATCTGAAACCAGTGATCCATCAGGGTCATCGTGGTACAGCCGCCGTCATCGGCCGCGCGGGCCGTTGCCCCGATCAGTTTCGACAGCGTGCCGGGCGCGCCGGGATAAGAAAAGTTCGGAAAATGAATGGCCAGTTTCATGACCACAGGCTAAACCTCGACCTGTGATTGCGCACGTGCCCACGAGAACGGGACGCGGAGGTTCAGCCCTGAGGCAGAGCGGCGTTCCCCAGCGGATGCACAGGGCCACAGCTGGACATAAGTGTGCCATCTGAGACCTGCGGCCTCGGGTCCCCGATCGGCTTGCGGATTCCGACCAGGAATCCGCGGCAGATTTGAACGGGTCGGACTACGCGGTCTGCGCTGCGACCGGCTGCAAGTCGAGCGGCAACGCCGACACCGTGCGGTCGATCGTGCACTGACCGAGCACGCGCGTTCCGACGTAGACGACTGCGGTCTGGCCCGGCGCGACACCGTTCAACGGGTCGGTCGGAGTGATCTTCAGCTCCAGAGTTCCCTCGACACCGGTGGTCTCCGTCGTCGAGCGTTGTCCTGAGCCTGTCGAAGGGACGACCTGGGCTACAGCGGGCACCGGGTCGGCGTGCGCACGAATCTGCACCTCGCAGTCGAAGGCGACCTCTGGATGTTCCGGAGCGAGCCCGGCCCAGGTGAACTTGGTGCCGGCGATCTCGGCGATGTCGAGTGCTTCACGCGGTCCGACGATGACCTCGTTGGTCTTCGGGCGCACTTCGAGCACGAAGCGCGGCTTGCCATCGTTGGTGGGGAATCCGACGCTGATGCCCTTGCGCTGGCCGACCGTGAACGCGTGGGCACCCTCGTGCTTGCCGATCACCTCGCCGTTGCGGTCGAGCACCGCACCCTGCTCGGCACCGACACGCTCGGCGAGCCAACCGCGGGTGTCGCCATCCGGAATGAAACAAATGTCGTGGGAGTCCGGCTTGTTCGCGACCGAGAAGCCGCGCTCGGCGGCTTCGGCCCGCACTTCGGCCTTCGACGGCGTAGCACCGAGCGGGAACATCGAGTGCGCGAGCTGCTCGGCGGTGAGCACGCCCAGCACGTAGGACTGGTCTTTCGCCCAGGCCGCGGCCCGGTGGAGTTCGTTGTTGCCGTTCGCGTCGGTGACGATGGTGGCATAGTGCCCGGTCGCGACGGCATCGAAGCCGAGGGCGAGCGCCTTCTCGAGCAGCGCGGCGAACTTGATGCGCTCGTTGCAGCGCATGCAGGGGTTCGGGGTGCGGCCGGCGGTGTACTCGGCGATGAAATCGTCGACGACGTCGAGCTTGAACCGCTCGGAGAAGTCCCAGACGTAGTACGGAATGCCGATGATGTTCGCGGCCCGCTGCGCATCCATCGAGTCTTCAATGGTGCAGCAGCCGCGGCTGCCGGTGCGGAGCGTCCCTGGCATTCGACTGAGCGCCAGATGCACGCCGACGACCTCGTGCCCCGCCTCGACGGCGCGGGCTGCGGCGACGGCGGAGTCGACCCCACCACTCATTGCTGCTAAAACCTTCACCGGTTAAGTGTACGCGCCGCCCGCTGGCCCGTGCTCCAGAGCGCGTGCCCCGCCCGGGCTCCCCGCCGAGTTTGTGACGTGCGGTCGAGTTTGCGTGTTCTGCCGCTCAAACTCGACCGGAACACTCAAGCTCGGCACACACCGGCCCGCATCGCCCCGCCCGGGCTCAGAAGGTCGGCGTGCGGTCGGCCAAGCCGGCCCGGGAGGCCTGCGCGTACGCAGCCGGCAGAGCGGCAAGGAACGCGTCGACATCGGCCTCGGTCGAGGTGCGGCCGAGAGTGATCCGTAGAGCTCCCCTGGCCTCGATCTCGCTGCGTCCCATCGCCCGCAGCACATGCGACGGCTCGGGAATGCCCGCCTGACAGGCCGACCCGGTCGACACCGAGACCCCTGCCGCGTCGAGCAGAAACAGTAGCGAGTCGCCCTCGCAACCGGTGAAGGTGAAGTGGGCGTTGCCGGCGATCCGGCCGGATGGCTCGGGGTCGCCGTTTGACACGGCCCCCGGTATCGTCGCCAACACCCCGGAGACCAGCCGTTCCCGCAATCCAGCGAGTCGCAGCTGTTCGGCCGGGAGCTCCGCTGTCGCCGCCACCGCTGCGACCGCGAATGAGACGGCGGCCGCGACATCCTGGGTGCCGCTCCGCACCTGCCGTTGCTGTCCTCCGCCGTGAATGAGCGGAACCACCGTGGCCCGACGGGCGAGAATCAATGCGCCGATCCCGACCGGTCCGCCGATCTTGTGTGCTGACACGCTGAGCGCCGACACTCCAACCGCGGCGAGCGCCGCAAAATCAATCGGGAGATGACCGTAGGCCGACACGGCGTCGACGTGCACTGGAATGCCGTGGGCCGCGGCGAGCGCCGCCACCTCGGCAATCGGCTGCACGGTTCCCACCTCGTTGTTGGCCATCAACAGGGTGACGAGTGCGACGTCTCCCGGGTTTCTGGCAATCGCCTGCTCGAGTGCTGTCAGATCGATGCGTCCGAGTGTGTCGAGGGGAATCCACTCGACGGTGGCGCCCTCCTGCGCAGCCAGCCATTCGACCGTGTCGAGCGTGGCGTGATGTTCGCCACCCGGCACGAGAATACGAGTGCGAGGTGCGCGGGCCCAGTAGAGCCCCTTGATCCCCAGGTTGATGGCTTCCGTCCCCCCGGCGGTGAACACCACTTCGATGGGGTCACAGCCGACACTGACGGCCACGTGCTCCCGTGCCTCTTCGAGCATCCGTTTGGCGTTCTGCCCCTGGCTGTGGATCGACGCCGGGTTTCCGACGACAGTCATCGCCTCCGCATACGCGGCAATCGCCGCGGGGAGGATCGGTGTCGTCGCCGCGTGGTCTAGATAGACGGTCATTTCACACCTCTCACACTGATTACTCTAGAACGCATGAGTGCGGCCGATTCCCTGCGCAACCTCGGAGTGCGTCTGACCCCCTCCGGTGGTGAGCTCCGGGTCTGGTCCGAGAGCGCCGACGCGATGGAACTGTGCATCTTCGATGACACCGACCCCCAGTGGATCGTGAAGACGGTTCCCATGACGAGGGATGCGCACAACGTCTGGTTGGCGAAGACACGCACTCTGTCCCCTGGCCGGCGCTACGGTATCCGGGTATCCGGGCCAACCGGACCCCGGCATGCTTTTCATCCCGAGCTCGTGCTCGTCGATCCCTACTCCCGTGGGGTGGCGCGGATGGCCGCCGGCCGACGGCTCTCCGTCGTGGTCGACGGCGGGTTCGACTGGGCCGATGTCGCCAAGCCCCGCGTCCCTCTCGACCACACGGTGGTCTACGAGGCGCACGTGCGCGGGATCAGCAAGCTCAATCCCGCCATTCCGGCCGAATTGCGCGGCACCTATGCCGGCCTCGCCCACGAGGCAACCATCGCCTACCTGAAAGACCTCGGCGTCACGTCGATCGAGTTGCTGCCCGTGCAGACGTTCGTGCCAGAGCAGCGCCTGACCAAGCAGGGTCTCCTCAACTACTGGGGCTACAACACCTTCAACTTCTTCACCCCTCACGCGCCCTACGCCACGGCGGCAGCGCAGGCCGAGGGGCCGGAGGCAGTGCTGCGCGAATTCAAGGGCATGGTCAAGCTGCTGCATGAGGCCGGCCTCGAGGTCATCCTCGACGTGGTCTACAACCACACCTCGGAGGAGGGCCTCGGCGGCCCTGTGTCCAGCCTGCGCGGAATCGACAATTCGGCGTACTACCGCCAAGACGACACCGGGGCGTACCAGGATGTAACCGGGTGCGGAAACACGGTCGACTTCGGTCATGCCATCCCCCAGCGCCTGGTGCTCGACTCCCTGCGCTACTGGGCGAACGACGTGCAGATCGACGGCTTCCGATTCGATCTCGCCACCACCCTCGGGCGCGACTCCCTCGATGATGCCGGCGGCGGCAGTTACGACCCGCAGCATCCGCTGCTCACCGCCATCCGGGATGACCCGGCCCTGGCCGGTGTGAAGCTGATCGCCGAACCGTGGGATGTCGGTCCCGGCGGCTGGCAGACCGGCAACTTCCCGCATGGCTGGACCGAGTGGAACGACCGGTACCGCGACCGGATGCGCGACTTCTGGCTGCGGGACATCGCGTCTGCCCGGGCGACCGGGTCGGCCGGGAGCGGTATCGGCCGATTCGCCACCCGGCTGGCCGGTTCCTCGAACACCTTTGCGCTCGAGCGGGGGCCGCTGGCCTCCCTCAATTTCATCACCGCCCACGATGGCTTCACCCTCGCCGATTTGACCAGCTACAACGTCAAGCACAATGTGGGCAACGGGGAGTCGAATCGTGACGGCACCGACAGCAACAACTCGTTCAACCATGGCGTCGAGGGCCCGACCGAAGATCCGGTCATCCTGGCCACCCGCCGGAAGGCCATGCGCAACCTCCTCGGCACGCTGCTGCTCTCGGCCGGGGTGCCGATGCTCACGGCCGGCGATGAGTTCGGTCGCAGTCAGCGCGGCAACAACAACGCGTACTGCCATGACAGCGAGCTCACCTGGCTGAGCTGGAACCGGGCCGACTGGCAACAGGATCTGCACCGCGTCACCCGGCGTCTGCTCCAGCTGCGCCGCGAGAACCCGGCGTTGCGCCCGTCACGCTACGGCCGGCTCGGTGAGAGTGTGCCGAGCGCCAGCCAGATGGACTGGTACGACGCCGACGGCGGGTCGATGTCGGAAGATGATTGGAACTCCCCCAGCCAGCGCACTCTGCAGTACCTGGTCGCCAGCACCCCCGAACACGAAGTGTTCAACCGGGTGCTGCTTGTCGTGCACTCGCTCGAAACGGACATCGTCGTCACCCTCCCGACGCACGAGGGCGTGTCGTCGTACACCCTGCTCTGGGATTCGAACCACGACAGCGTCGACGCGGTGTCCACTGCTGCGTCCACTGCGTCCCTCCGGGTATTCGCGCCCGGCGAGACGCTGACCGTGGCCGGCACCTCGATGCAACTGTTCAGAGCGAACGAGGATGCCCCTGCCGCTGAGGATGCCCGTGGCTAAGCACACGCCTGGAGGCGCCGGCACCCCCGCTACCGTCGCACTGACCCGGGCCGGTGTGAGCTTCGTCCCCCACCTGTACGAACACGACGCGGCGGCGACGAACTTCGGCCTCGAGGCCGCCGAAAAGCTCGGACTCGATCCCGACCGGGTATTCAAGACACTCCTGGCCGATGCTGACGGGATACTTGTCGTCGGCGTCGTTCCCGTGACCGGTCTTCTGGATCTCAAGGCCTTGGCGCACGCCGTCGGAGCGAAGAAGGCCGTCATGGCCGATCCGAAGCTCGCCGAACGCAAGACCGGTTATGTCGTCGGCGGGATCAGTCCGATCGGTCAGAAAACCCCGCTGCGCACCGTCATCGATGAGACCGCCGAGCTGTCGGAGACCGTGTTCGTATCGGGCGGACGACGCGGTTTCGACATCGAGCTGACCCCGGCGGATTTGGCCCTGGCGACGAACGGCACCTTCGCGGCGATCGCACGCTAGACCGATTGGTTGCCCCCGGCTCTGCTGCGGGCGAACGCGGGGCGCATTCCTCCCCAACGTGACGAGAATTGGAGCATGGCCGAAGAGGACGCGTTGGATGCCTACTCGCGCACCGTCGTGCGCGTGACGGAGCTGGTGCTGCCCAGTGTTGCGAGCCTCACTGTACGCAGCGCCCGCGGAGTCGGGGCCGGGAGCGCGAGCGTGATCACCCCCGACGGATTTCTGCTCACCAGCGCGCACGTCGTCGCCGGCGCCCAGCAGGCGACTGTCGCATTTGCCGACGGAACACAACGCGACGCCGACGTCGTGGGCCGCGACACACTGTCAGATCTCGCCGTTCTGCTGGCCCGCGGCGGCTGTCCGCCGCCCGTCGAGCTGGGAGACGCCGCCACACTCCGGGTCGGCCAACTCGTTGTCGCACTCGGCAATCCCTCGGGGCTCGCCGGCAGTGTGACGGCCGGTATCGTTTCCGCACTCGGCCGGTCGCTCCCGACCGCATCCGGCCGGGTGATCGACGAGGTCATCCAGACAGACGCTTCGCTGAATCCCGGCAACAGCGGTGGGGTGCTGGCCGACGGCACCGGACGGATGATCGGCGTCAACACGGCGGTCGCCGGAGTCGGTGTCGGACTCGCCGTTCCGATCAACTCCACGACGAAGGGAATCATCGACACCCTCATGACATATGGCCGGGTGCGCCGCGCGTGGCTCGGCATCGCGGGCATCGAGATCGTGCTTAGCCCTGAGCTGGCAGCCCGCATCGGCTCGCCGACCGGTCTCCAGGTCGCCGGAGTGTCGGAGCACAGCCCGGCGGAGGCCGCCGGCATCCATCCGGGTGACATCGTGGTCGAACTCGATCGCAAACGCATCGTCACGACCACCGCCGTGCAACGTCTCATGGTCGAGGATGCCATCGACCGCCCGATCGAAATCACCGTCTGGCGGAACGGAGCCCTGGTCGACGTCATCGCGGTGCCGAGAGAACTCCCCCGGGTGTGAGAGACGACCCGCTCAGCTCGCGACGGCGACCAGCCCCATCTCGGCCGGACTGACCAGCAGGTCGTGCCGGGGAAGCACGCGCACGGTGTAGCCGAAGCCTCCGGCGCTGTTCAACAGAACGGTGCCGATGAACAGGCTTGGCCCGGCGCCCGGCCCCGCATCCGGCCGGGCATCGGGCGCGGCATCCGGGTCTGATCCCGTCGCCAGCGTCAGATCGGCCGTGTGCGTGTCGCTCAGCTCGTCGCCCACTTGGCTTCGGCCGTAGACGACCTGCACCGTGACATCCGTCGAACGCAACCCATTCAGCTGCACGTGGGCGCGCAGGTGAAGCTCATCGCCCACCTGCGGAACCGTGGCGACCCCGCCCGATTCCACGTGACTGACCGCCACACCGGGCCAGGCTGCGACCACGCGTTGCTTCCAGGCAGCCAGCTCTCGCGCGGCCCGGTAGCCGTCACGCGACAGCGCCTCTTCCGACCGTGCTGCCGGCCGGTACAGTTTCTCGACGTACTCCCGCACCATCCGGTCGGCGGACAGCTCGGGTGAGAGTCCGGCCAGGGTGTGGCGGATGGCGGCGACCCAGCGCGTCGGGACCCCATCGGCGCCCCGGTCGTAGAACGGCGGCGCCACCTGATGCTCGATCAAGTCGTAGAGGGCCTCCGCCTCCAACCGGTCCCGTTCGGCCGAGTCGCCGGCGGCATCCGCTGAGGGAATCGCCCAACCGTTCTGACCGTCGTAGTACTCGGGCCACCAGCCGTCGAGAATCGACAGGTTCAACGCGCCGTTCAGCGCCGCCTTCATCCCCGACGTGCCGCATGCCTCGAGCGGGCGCAGCGGGTTGTTCAGCCAGACGTCAGTGCCCGGGTACATCAACTGCGCCATCGCGATGTTGTAGTCCGGCAGAAAGGCGATTCTCCCGCGCACGGCCGGATCGGCGGCGAACTGCACGATCCGCTGAATCAGTCGCTTTCCCTCATCGTCGGCGGGATGCGACTTGCCGGCGATCACGATCTGAATCGGATGCTCCGGGTGCGTGAGCAGCGCGCGCAACCGTTCGGGGTCGTGCAACATCAGGGTGAGCCGTTTGTAGGTCGGCACCCGGCGGGCGAACCCGATCGTCAGCACCTCGGGATCGAAGACCTGGGAAACCCAACTCGGAACGATCCCGCCAGGGTTCTGTTCGCGCCAGGCAGCGGCCAGACGCAGCCGCACATCGTCGACGAAGGCACGGCGCATCGTCGACCGCACCGCCCAGAGGTCGTGGTCGCTGACGGCCGCGGAGGCCCAGTCGGCCGTCGACGTGTCGCTCGTGTTCAACCGGCTTTCGGCGAGAGCGAGCAACGCCGGGTCAGTCCAGGTGGGAGCATGCACCCCATTGGTGATCGAGTCGATGGGAATCTCAGTCTCATCGAAGCCCGGCCAGAGCCCCTTGAACATGCGGCGGCTCACTTCACCGTGCAGGCGGGACACCCCGTTGGCATGTTGGCCGAGGCGCAACCCCATCAGGGCCATGTTGAACACGTTGGGCGAACCGTCGGAGGTCTCGGCGCCGAGTGCGAGCAGGTCATCGGCGTTCAGACCCGGCAACAAATCGGTCTCAAAGTAACGGCGCACCAACGGTGCCTCGAACCGGTCGATTCCGGCCGCAACCGGCGTGTGGGTGGTGAAGACGGTACCGGCCCGCGCCACCTGCAGCGCCTCCTGAAAGCTCAGTCCCTCTCCGACCAGGCTCGAGATGCGCTCGAGGCCGAGAAAGCCCGCGTGACCCTCATTGGTGTGGAACACCTCGGGCTCCGGGTGCCCGGAGAGCTCCGTCCAGCGTTTGACCGCTCGGGCCCCGCCGATTCCGAGCAGCAGCTCCTGCAGCAACCGGTGCTCACCGCCTCCCCCATACAGCCGGTCGGTGACCTGCCGCAGGTCATCGTCGTTCTCGGGGATGTCGGTGTCGAGCAGCAGCAGGGTGATGCGCCCCACCTGCGCCTGCCAGATCCGGGCGTGCAAGGTGCGGTTGTCCGGCAGCGCCAGCGTCACCGGAACCGCCGAGCCGTCGGGACGACGCACCACCGAGAGCGGCAGACCGTCAGGGTCGAGCAGCGGGTAGCTTTCCAGCTGCCAGCCATCCGCGGAAATCGCCTGGCTGAAGTAGCCGGCCCGGTAGAACAGGCCGACACCGATCAACGGCACCCCGAGATCGGAGGCGCTCTTCAGATGATCGCCGGCCAGGATGCCGAGACCGCCCGAATACTGCGGAAGGGCGGCCGCGATCCCGAACTCCGGCGAGAAGTAGGCGATCGCCGCAGGCTTCTCCCCCTCCAACTGCTGATACCAGCGCGGCAGCTCCAGGTAGGCACGCAGCTCGGCTTGGAGCGCAGCGACCCCGGCCACATAGTCGGCATCAGCGGCGAGCTCGTCCAGCCGGGCCGGATCGACCGCGCCGAGCAGCGCCGTCGGGTCATGGCCGACCTCGCGCCAGACATCCGGAGAAATATGTTCAAACAACCGCCGGGTCGGTTCATGCCACGACCAACGCAGATTGCCGGCCAACTCCTCGAGCGCGGTCAGCGCCGGGGGCAGCACCGCACGGACAGTAAACTTGCGAATCGCCTTCACGGCTCCACCCTACGACCGTCGGATGACGAATAGGTTACGTGTCTGAAAGCGTTACGTGCCTCGGAGTGATCTCCCTGGTTTCGCGCTACGGTCGTCGTGTGGCCACGCGAGCGAAAAAACCAGCCGTCAGCGAACGAGCGCCGAGCGCGCAGCAGCAGGATGCCGCGCAGCAGCAGGATGCCGCGCCCCGCGTCGGCAGGATTCCGCTGCTCGATCTCTCCCCCCAGCTGAACGACAACCTCTGGCCCGCGAAGGCATATGTGGGCGAGGTCGTTCCGTTTCGCGTCACCGCGTTTCGGGAAGGGCACGACGCCATCGGCGTCGAACTCGTGCTCACCGCGCCCAGCGGAGCCGAGACCCAGCACCCGATGCGTCTGGCGGGTGCGGGCACCGACCGGTACGAGGCGCTCGTTCCACTGAACGAACAGGGCCTCTGGCGATATCGCGTTCATGGCTACGGCGACCTCTTCGCCACCTGGCTGCACAATGCGGCCATCAAGATTCCGGCGGGCGTCGATGTGGAGCTCATGTTCACGCTCGGCGCTGAGCTCTGCCGCGAAGCAGCGGGGCAGCGCGAGCGCAGCACGGCCGAACGTGGCAGCTTTTCGGCCGCAGCCACGCTGCTCGCCAACTCCACGCTGCCCGTCGAGACACGCTGGGCGGCCATCGACGACGAGGCACTGCGTGCTTCAATCGACGCGCGTCCCCTGACGCGCCTCGACACGTTCTCCGAAATACGGGACGTGCGGGTCGAACGCGCCCGGGCCGGTGTCGGCGCCTGGTACGAGTTCTTTCCGCGCTCAGAGGGTGCCGTACAGCGCGCTGACGGCTCGTGGCAGAGCGGCACGCTCGCCTCGGCGACCGCGCGCCTGGCCGAGGTCGCAGCGATGGGATTCGACGTCGTCTACCTGCCACCGATCCATCCGATCGGCCAGTCATTTCGCAAAGGTCCCAACAACACCCTGACCGCGGGCGAGCACGACCCGGGCTCGCCGTGGGCGATCGGGTCGGCCGACGGCGGCCACGACGCCATCCACCCCGATCTCGGCACCGAGGCTGACTTCTCGGCCTTCGTCGCTGCGGCCGGCAAGGTCGGCATTGAGATCGCCCTCGACTTCGCCCTGCAGGCGTCACCCGATCATCCGTGGGTGGCCGAACACCCCGAATGGTTCACGACGTTGCCCGACGGCACGATCGCCTTCGCCGAGAACCCGCCGAAGAAGTATCAGGACATCTACCCGATCAACTTCGACAACGACCCGGTCGGCATCCGTCTGGAGGCCCTTCGCATCCTGCGTCACTGGATCAGCCTGGGCGTCACGATCTTCCGGGTCGACAATCCGCACACGAAGCCGCTCGACTTCTGGGAGTGGCTGATTGCCCGGGTCAACGCCGAGAATCCGGATGTCGTGTTTCTGGCCGAGGCGTTCACCCGGCCGGCCTTGCTCCAGGCTTTGGCCAAGGTGGGCTTCTCGCAGTCGTACACGTATTTCACCTGGCGCAACACGAAGGACGAGCTTGCTGAGTTCTTCGACTCCCTCGCGCACGAGACGGCCGACTACCTGCGTCCGAACCTGTTTGTCAACACGCCGGACATCCTCACCGAGTACCTGCAGTTCGGCGGCCCCGCCGCGTTCAAGATACGGGCGGCGCTCGCCGCGACCGCCTCGCCCACCTGGGGCGTCTATGCCGGATTCGAGCTGTACGAAAGCGTGGCCCGGCCCGGCGCCGAAGAGAATATCGACAGCGAGAAGTACGAGTACCGGCCGCGCGCCTTCGACCGCGCCGAGCAACGCGGCAAATCGCTTGCTCCGTTTCTGACCCAGCTCAACCGCATCCGTGCCACGCACCCGGCGCTTCTGCAGCTTCGCAACCTGCACATTCACGACAGCGACGACAGCGCCATTCTGGTCTTCAGCAAGTACCTCTCTGGCAAGTTCACCGAGACCGGCCAGGATGACGCGCTCATCGTCGTGGCCAACGTCGACCCGCATTCGGTGCGGGAAAGCGTGGTGCACCTCGACGTCACCCAGTTCGGCATTCCGGCCGGCGACCGCTTCGAGGTGCGCGACCTGGTCACCGGCAGCATCTGGACCTGGTCGGCCGACAACTACGTGCGCCTCGACGCATTCACCGAACCCGTGCACATCCTCCACGTCACCCCGCTGCGAAAGGGACTCCCCGCATGAGCCGCCGTCTCCCCGACCAGGTGTTCGAGCTTCCGGAGATCCCCGAAGAGGTGCTGAACGCTGTCGCGACCGGCCGCTACCATGACCCGCACGAGGTGCTCGGTCAGCATCTGGCGAGCGTGCCCGGCGTGAGTGACCCGGTCACCATCATCCGTGCCCTGCGGCCGCTGGCCACCGAGGTAGTCGCGATACTCTCGACCGGCGCCCGGGTGGAACTCGCGCATCTGCACCACGGCATTTGGCAGGGCGTGTCCACGATCGGGTTGCTCGACTACGAGATCGAGGCCCACTACGCGGATGCCCCGGCCTGGCGCGTCGATGACCCGTACCGCTATCTGCCGACGCTCGGCGAATTCGACCTGCACCTGATCGGTGAAGGCCGCCACGAGCACCTCTGGACCGTGCTCGGCGCCCACTACCGGGATCACGCCGGAGTGCTCGGCCAGACCAGCGGCACCGCGTTCGCCGTCTGGGCGCCGCACGCGAAGGCCGT
The DNA here is from genome assembly GCF_052113185.1 of Leifsonia sp. YAF41. Taxonomy (NCBI): domain Bacteria; kingdom Bacillati; phylum Actinomycetota; class Actinomycetes; order Micrococcales; family Microbacteriaceae; genus Leifsonia; species Leifsonia sp. YAF41. Next base: position 174,665 of record NZ_JBFRCS010000006.1, on the reverse strand, counting down.
GCGCATCGTCAGCGACTTCAACGGGTGGAACGGTGTCGGCCATGCCCTGCGCAATATGGGCAGCACGGGCGTCTGGGAGCTGTTCGTTCCGGGCGCCACCCCCGGTTCGGCCTACAAGTTCGAGTTGCTCACCCAAGCCGGCCACTGGGTCACCAAGGCCGACCCGCTCGCCCGCTACACCGAACTGCCTCCGAAGACCGCGTCGGTGATCGGCACCAGCCACTACGACTGGGCCGACGACGAATGGATGTCCACCCGCCGCAGCACAGATCCGCACAGCCAGCCGATGAGCGTTTACGAGATGCACGTCGGCTCGTGGCGACCGGGACTCGGCTATCGCGATCTCGCGGACGAGCTGATCGGCTACCTGCAGGAACTCGCCTACACGCATGTCGAGTTCATGCCCCTTGCCGAACATCCGTATGGCCCCTCGTGGGGCTACCAGGTCACCGGCTACTACGCGCCGACCAGCCGGTTCGGGCATCCCGACGACCTGCGCTACCTGATCGACCGACTGCACCAGGCTGGCATCGGCGTGATCATGGACTGGGTGCCCGGGCATTTTCCGAAAGACGAGTTCGCCCTCGCCCGGTTCGACGGTCAGGCGCTTTACGAGCATGCCGATCCCCGCCGCGGGGAGCAGATGGACTGGGGCACCTACGTCTTCGACTTCGGCCAGCCGCAAGTGCGCAATTTCTTGGTCGCCAATGCGCTCTACTGGCTCGAGGAGTTCCACATCGACGGACTCCGGGTCGACGCTGTCGCCTCGATGCTCTACCTCGACTACTCACGCGAAGACGGCCAGTGGGAACCGAACCAGTTCGGTGGGCGCGAGAACCTCGAGGCGATCACCCTGCTCCAGGAGGTCACGGCGACCGCCTACAAGCGCAATCCCGGCGTTGTCTTGATCGCGGAGGAATCAACCAGCTGGGGCGGCGTCACCGCGCCGACAGTGAGCGGAGGCCTTGGTTTCGGCCTCAAATGGAACATGGGTTGGATGCACGACTCGCTGCAGTACATGCAGGTCGACCCGCTCTACCGCTCGTATCACCACAACGACATCACGTTCTCGTTCGCCTATGCGTTCAGCGAGAACTTTCTGTTGCCGATCAGCCACGACGAGGTCGTGCATGGCAAGGGTTCACTCGTTTCGAAGATGCCGGGTGACTCCTGGCAGCAGTTGGCGAACGTGCGCGCCTATCTCGCGTTCATGTGGGCGCACCCCGGCAAGCAGCTCCTCTTCATGGGCCAGGAGTTCGGGCAGCGCTCCGAATGGAGCGAGCAGCGCGGCCTCGACTGGTGGATGCTCGATCAGCCAGACCACCGCGGGTTGTTCACTCTCGTCGGCCAGTTGAACCGGAGCTACCGGGAGAACCGGGCACTCTGGGCGCTCGACAATGACTCGGCCGGCTTCGAATGGCTCGACGGCGGCGCAGCGGCAGACAATGTGGTGTCGTTCCTGCGTTGGGACGACGAGGGCAACCCGATCGCCTGCCTCTTCAATTTTTCCGGGTCCCCGCACGCCGACTACCGGGTGGGCCTGCCGTTCGCGGGAGCCTGGAGCGAGATCCTCAACACGGATGCCGCGGTGTACGGCGGCTCGGGGGTCGGAAACCTGGGGCAGGTGACGGCGGTTGCCGACCCCTGGGCCGGGCGTCCGGCATCCGCAACCCTCACGCTGCCACCGCTTGGCGGCCTCTGGCTGCGTCTCGCTCGCTGAGCGGATCTCGCCGGGCCCGCTGAGCGAGCGAGCGCGAAGTCTCTCGAGTTTCAGTGGGAAGCAGGACACAAGCGTTCCTGCTTCCCACGAAACGTGAACAACATGCAGCGACGGGCGCCGCTTCGCACCGCCCGCTAGAAAAGACGAGCTACGTGTCAGTTCACGGCCTTGAGCGCGTCGACCAGTCCGTCGCCGAAGAAGCCGTTGTTCTCGGTGCTCCCGGCACACTGCGTAGATCCGACCGGGCACCCCACATCGGTGGCCTGCTCGTACAGCACGTCGGCCAACGCCAGGCCGGAGTATTCCGGATGCGCCGACTTCAGCAGGGCTGCGACTCCGGCAATGTGCGGCGACGCCATCGACGTTCCTGACTTGATTCCATAGCCGCCGCCGGTGACGGTGGAGAGGATCGACGAACCCGGAGCGGCGATGTCGATGACGCCCAGGCCGTAGTTGGAGAAGCCCGACTTCGCGCCGGCCACCGTGGTTGAGGAGACGGTCACCACGCCGTCGAGTTCGGCGGGAATATCGTGGCAGTTCGCATCGATCGGCCTCGTCACCGGAACAGTGTCGTTGGGGCTCGAGGAGTCCTCTGTCTTGTTGGCGAGATCAAGTCCCGAGTTTCCGGCCGCCGCAACGTTCAGGACACCGTGCTTCTGCGAGTACTGCACAGCGCGGTCCACGGCGGTCTTCACCGCGACCTGATCTGGAGCGTTGTCACACCAGAACTCCCACGGATCGATGTAGTAACTGTTGTTCGTGATGTCGGCACCGGTTGCGGTGGCGTACATGAAGCCGCAGATGGCGGCCTCCGGGTAAATGAAGCCGTCGTCGCTGACGACCTTGATCGCTGAGAGGCGGACGTTCGGTGCCACACCGACGATGCCGACACCGTTGCGAGCCGCAGCGATCGTTCCCGCGACGTGGGTTCCGTGCGAGCTGGTGGTGGGTTGCCACGCTTCATAGCTGCTGTTCGGCACCCCGCTGTTGCAGCTTGCCGAAACGCTCGTATCGATGTTCGCGACCAGGTCAGGGTGGTCGCCCTGGATCCCGGAGTCGAGGACCGCGACAAGCACGTCGCGGCTCCCTTCGGTGATCTCATGGGCTTTGTCGGCGCCGATGGCGGCGATATCCCACTGTTTACCTTCCGAGGGGTCGGGAATGAGGTTGACGTCGGCCTCAACGCCTTCGTCCTTCGTCTTGGCCGTGGCCTTGGCCTTGGCCTCGTTCGAGTTGCGCTTGCCGGATTCGCCCGGCGCCAATGGATCGCTCACGCCGTACGTCGGGTCGGTCGGGCCGACTGCGGCCGTGCGCGTCGCACCCACCGACAGCACAGCCTTCTCAGCGGCGAGAGTGCGAGCGAAAACGGCGTTGTCAGATTGAGCGATCACCACGCCGATCTCGGCGTACGACTCGATGACGGTTCCGCCCGCTGCGGTGACGGCACGCTCCACCTTGAGCGTTCGACCTCGATTGGCCGTGGTCACATTGATGGCGTAGTTCATCAGCGCGCCGGGCTCGATCGCGGTTCCGTGGCGGGGCGAGTTGGTCGCCGCGGTCGCCATACTGGGAACGAGGAAGGTGGCGCCGAGGGCGGCAGTCAACGCCACTCCTGCGACAAGACCGCGCCGTCTCATGGGTGAATCGGTACTACTCCGGAGAGTGAACATCGTGCTCCTGATCTCTTGTGGCTTCGATGAAGCCAGACGCTGCGTCCGGCACCGTCGGGCGTTGTGAGCCGACGGTGGAACACAGCGAGAAGGCACTCGGCCTTCTCTGGAGCAACGCTAGGGAGGCGGCGTCGAAGCGGCTAGTCGACTCTTAGGAGGACCACCGGTCGCGCGCGCCACCTACACATCAGTAGAGTAGCGCAGCCAGTCGCGCGCGCGCCGGCGGCACCCGGGGGTCGTCGAGGCCGACAACCTCGAACAACTCAAGCAGGCGCTGGCGGATGACATTCTTTCCTTCCGCATCCTGGCTCGGGAACAGGGTGAGCAGACGATCGAACGCGTCGTCGATGTGGCCGCCCGACAGGTCGAGGTCGGCAACGAGCAGCTGGGCGTCGATGTCGTTCGGCGCGGCGGCGGCTTCAGCGCGGATCACGGGAATCGTCTTTCCGGTCAACCGGTCGAGCAAGCTGACCTGGGCGAGACCGGCGACGGCCATGGTGTCCCGGGGATCGCTGGCCAGGGCCGCCTTGTACTCGGCGATGGCCGCGGTGTAGTCGCCGCGCTCGATCGCGTCATACGCCGCCTGATGGCGCGGGGGCAACGGAATGTCGACGGGCTCGGCCGGAGCAGCGTCAGGAGCGCCATCGGCATCCGCGGCCGAAGCCGTACCGGTGACGCCGTTCGAGGCAGCAAGTTCCAGCACGCGTTCGAACACCTCGCGCACCTGTGCCTCGGGCACTGCGCCCGAGAAGAGCTGCACCGGCTGTCCGCCGATGACCGCCGCGACCGTCGGAATCGACTGCGCCGCGAACGCCTGTGACAGCTGCGGATTCGAGTCGACGTCCACGGTGGCCAGAACGAGCCGTCCGCCGAACTCAGCGATCAGTTTCTCCAGCACCGGTGTGAGCGTCTTGCACGGCTCGCACCATTCGGCCCAGAGATCAACGATCACCGGCACGATCTTCGAGAGCTCAAGCAGCTCACCGAAGTTCGTGTCTGTGCCTTCCAACACCAGGCTCGGCACCGGAATGACGGTACCGGCGGGCACACCCGCGGCACCGGCGGCACCGGTTGCGTCAGCCGCGCCCGGGGCCGGCCGGTTCACGAGCGACGACAGGTCGACTGCTCCGCGCAGGTTTACTCCAGAGGGGGGAACGGTGGTCATGGGAGCTCCGCAGATGAGATCAGACCCTGGGCGAATCCCAGGAGGACGATTTTTTCGTTCGAGCCGGCGGCGGGAACGTGGAACAAGAGCTGGTCGCCATAGGTGCTCTGAATGCCCTTGGCCGTGGCCGCTACGCCGGACAGCGCGGCGCTGGCGCCCGACGGGCTCACCGTCGCGCCGGCATCCACCGGCTTCACCGTTTCGGTTTCGTTCACGTTGACCGCCACGATTCCGCCTGAGTCGATGGTGCCGAGCGCGATGGCCGGGCCGGGGCCGGGGGCGGCACCGAACTCAATCGATGCGGTGGTCGGCAGACCAGCCTTCTTCGCCTGCTGATCCTGTGCGATCTGAGCGCGGAACGAGTCGCCCTCTGCCTCAAAGAGCGGGTAGAACGAACTTGCCTCGCCGTGCAGCAGGATGTCGGAATAGGCGGCGGCGATCTGGTCGGGCGGCAGCACCAACAGCTTGACGTCAGGCTTGATAATCGGCGCACCGATTGAGGCCGGAGCCACTTCAGGGACCGGCGCGCCGGGCTCCAACTGCACCGCATAGTCGACGTGATAGTTGGCACGAGCCGACTCCTGGCTCAGCACGAGCGCGATCGGGGCGACGGTCGGATCGTCCTTGGCCTTGACGACGGTCATCACGGTGCGTGGCCAACCCGCCGACTGCTGCGGAAGGATGAGCTCGAACTTCGAGTCGGGAATCGCAGTGGGTGCGGGATAGTCGGCGATCTTCGCGCGGATCTTGTAGTTGGAGAGACGCTGCTCGAGGGCCGGGCCGGTGAACCGGGCGGCAATCGCGTCGACGTTGAGGCTGGCATCGGCCTCTGTCGCAACCTGGGAGATCTCCTTCACGATCTGCTCCAGCTGCGGCACGGTCACGGCCGGCGGCGGCACATCTGCGGCTGCGTCGGGGGCGACCGTAGCATCCGGTGTCGGAGTTCCGGTGGCGGAGGGCGACGAGGCCGAACTCGGCCAGAAGTCAGCGGAGCAACCGGAGAGCACGAGACCAGACACCAGCAGCACCGGCACGACGGCACCGAGCGAGCGCGCCACGGAACGCCGTTGCCCGGTGATCTCGCTCGCCTTGATCATCTTCGGACGCGGTGCACGGGGAAGTTTGGGCATGCGGGGGCCGCGCGGGAGGTTGCGCCGGGGCCCGCGGGAGCGGCGCAGGTGAAGAAGAGCCCACAGATAGAGAGCAAGACCGATGAGCGCGAGAAGCGCGCCTCCGACGATGAGCGGACCGGCCCACGGCGTGGCGTTGTTCGTCGGCCAGGAAATGCTGATGTTTTTCGGTGCAGGGTCGGTGCCGTCCGAAGCGACGATCAGCGAGATGCCGTCTGGCACGTTGATCGTCGTGGTGAGGGACCGTTCTCCCCTGAACTCGCCGAGCCACAGATCCGAGCCGGCCGGGTTCGTTGGCAGGGCGGCGTCCGGGGCGGGTTCAGCCGGGGCAGGTTCAGCCGGGGTGGACGAGTCGGCCGGTGCGGCCTTCTGCACCTTGGCCGACAACTTCTCGGCGTCTTTCTTCAGTGTGACTTTGGCGAAACTCGAGTCGCCGACCCAGGCCGTGACATCCGCGCTCCGGCCGTAGGCGATGAAAATGGGGCCCGGACCGCTGACCGTCACGCTCTGCGCGCCGTCGTGTGCGGACAGCGCGCTGGAATCGACGACCACATAGGGGGCGTCGTCGGGCACGGTCGCCGAGAGGCTCGTGAATGCCGGTTCCAGAAAAACCGTTCGCTGGGCGATGCCCAGCACAATCATCACTGCCGCGAGTACAAATGCCACGATGGCAAAAACAAAACGCACGTAAACCCTCCTGTGTTGCCAGATCGAGGTCGCTAGTCGTGCACGCACTCCCCTGTTCGGGCCCGAATGACAACAGACACAGACCGATCACGATACTTGATCTCCCTGAGTGCCGCCTAATAGTAGCCTGAGCCAGTCGCACGAACATGCCCCGTGCGTCAGGCTAAAATTGTGAGGCTCGCGTTGATCGGGCTTGATGTGAGGAGAACACAGTGGCGACCGACGAGGGTGATTTCACTCAGGCCTTTCGCGGCTATGACAAGGACGAAGTCGACAAGGCCATCCAGGGCCTGCGACGCGACCTGATCCAGTCGAATGCGCAGAGTACCGAAGCGACTAAAGAGGTCAAGCGACTGACCCAGCGCATCGAGGAACTCAACGCCGAGATCGAAGAGGTCGGCAGCCCCACCTTCTCCGGCCTCGGAACCAAGCTTGAGAACACGCTCCGCGTGGCAGAAGAGCAGTCGACGCGGGTGATCGCCCAGGCCGACATCGATGCCGACAAGCTGCGCGCCGCTGTCGACGCCGAAGTATTCACGCTCCGCCGCGATGCGACAGAGCACGCAGAGCGCACGCTCTCCGACGCCGCGGTCAAAGCCCGCCGCATTCTGGAAGACGCGCGTGCCGAGGCCGACGACTTCGTCGCTCGCGCCGAAGAAGAGCGCGAACTGATCACCCAGGATGCCGCCCACGAAGCAGCGTTCGCCCGGGGCGCAGTCGCCACCGAAGTTGCCGAACTGCGCGCCACCGTCAAGCGTGAGGTCGCAGCGATTCGCTCCGAAGCTGACCGCGAGGCCGCCGAAGTGCGTGTCGTCGCCCAGCGCGAAGCGACCGAAGCCCGCGAGATCGCCGCCGGGCTGACCAGCGAAACCGAGCTGACCCGCGCCGAGGTTGCTCACGAGCTCGATCAGCAGCGCGCCGATCTCGCGCGTGAGACCGAACAGGCTCGCATCGACCTGGCCACCGAAACCGAGCAGACGCGCGTCGACCTGGCGCGCGAGACCGCCGCCGCCAGGCTCCTGATCGCTCAGGAGACCGAGACGGCCCGAGCTGAACTCGACGCCGAGCTCGAGCAGGCACGCACCGATCTCGCTCGCGAGCTCGAGCAGGCCCGTGCCGACCTCACGGTTGAAAGTGACCAGGCGCACACCGACCTGTCCCGTGAACTCGACCGCAAGCGCGCAGCTGTCGCGCACGAAATCGAACTCGCTCGCGCCGATCTGGCCGCAGAGATTCAGCAGTCCGCCGCCGATCTGGCCCGCAGCACCGAGCAGTCACGTGCCGACTTCGACGCGGAGAGTGAGCAGGCGCGCATCGATCTCGAGAACCACCTGACCGCTGCCCGCAAACGCGGTGAGCATGAGGCCGCACGTCAGAAGCGTGAAATCGAGCAGACCCGCGCCGACCTCGAGGTGGAGCTGAAGGCGCGCCGGGACGAGGCAGAGAAGGAACTTCTCGCCCGCCACCAGGAGGCTGTCGCCCAGACGCAGAAGTTCCAGGCTGACGCCACGAACCAGCTGACCGAGACCACAAATCGCACCACTGAGCTGCGTGCACTGAACGAGCAGCTCGACACGGTGGCTCGTGAAGAGGCGAAGGCTCAGAAGAAGCAGGCCGACGACAACGCCGAGCGCATCGTTCACGAGGCAGAAGACAAGGCACGTGAGCTGATCCGCGAGACTGAAGAGCGCACCCGGGCACTGGTCGCCGACGCGGAGTCGCGTCTGGCCCAGATCAGGGTCGAACGCGATGCCGTCGCCGGCTACTTCGAGAGCCTCCGCGGTGTTCTGACCCAGGCAGAAAGAATCGCCGCCGACGACGAGTAGCATCGGCAGTCAGGCTTGACTCGGCAATGACGTGACAGAGGGGGACGAGGCGTGAAGATCAATAACGCTTTTCGCTTGGGATTGATCGGCACCCTCGGCGTCGGAGTCGGTCTACTGATCATCTCCTCGGTGATCACACTGCAGACGATCATCATCTACATCGGTGCGGCGTTGTTCCTCTCCTTGGGCCTCGACCCGGCAGTTTCCTGGCTGGAGAGAAAGAAGGTCCCCCGCTGGGCAGCAATCTTGACGGTGCTGCTCAGTGTGGTCGCCGTGCTGACCGGGGTCATCCTCGCGATCGTCCCGATCGTGGTCGACCAGGTCTCTAAGCTGTCGAAGATCCTTCCTCAGCTCATCGAAGGCATCAACACGTCGACGTTGATCGACGACCTGAAAGCACAGTTCCCCGGGCTGGACATCGACAAGATCATCACGTCGGTCACCGACTACCTGGGCGGAAACCTCACCTCGATCACGTCGACGATCGTTCAATCGGGTTTCGCCTTTGTCAGCGGCCTGTTCGGCGGCCTGATCATTCTGATTCTGACGCTGTACTTCACCGCGTCGCTTCACAACATCAAGCGCGCGACCTACCAGCTCGTGCCGGCGTCGAAGCGGGCCCGGTTCGCTGACCTCAGCGAGCAGATCACGACGGCCGTTGGCCGCTACGTGGTCGGGCAGGCCGCCCTGGCCGCCTGCAACGGTGTGCTGAGCTTCATCTTCCTGTCGATTATCGGCGCCCCGTTCCCGGCCCTTCTCGCCTTCATCGCATTCCTGTTCTCGTTGATCCCCCTGGTGGGAACGATCACCGGGTCGATCATCATCGTTCTGACCTGCTTGATTCCGGGAATCGGAAGCTCCACGCTCACCGCGTTCGTCGCGGCAATCTACTACCTCATCTACATGCAGGTTGAGGCGTATGTCCTGAGCCCGAACATCATGAACCGCGCCGTCTCCGTTCCCGGCGCCGTCGTGGTGATCGCGGCATTGGCCGGTGGCAGCCTTCTCGGGCTACTCGGTGCGCTGGTTGCGATTCCCGTCGCCGCATCCGTGCTGATGATCATCAAACAGGTCGTCATTCCCCGCCAGAACGAGCTCTAACCTCGGTCGGCGTCCCATTCGGTGGGGAGTGGGATCGCTGACGGGTTGACCTGCGCGACGATCTCAGTGAGGATGCGCCGCGACTGGGTCTCCCCCACCCAGAGGTGTTTTCCACCGGCAACAGCGATCAGCTGAGCGTTCGGAACTCCCGCGAAGCGGGCGACGGCCTCATCGGGGCGCAAGTAGTCGTCGTGTTCGGGGATCACAGCGACCAGACGACGTGAATCTCCCGCCCAGGCGGCCAGGTCGACGTCGGTGGCTCGGTGCAACGGTGGCGACAGCAGAATCGCACCGACGATCGGGTGCTCCAAGCCGTACTTGACGGCGAGTTCGGTGCCGAACGACCAACCGACGAGCCAGGGGTTCGGCAGCTGGCGCTCTGCGACGAACGCCATAGCGGCGGCGACGTCGGCACGCTCGGTGACACCTTCGCCGAACGCTCCGTCGCTGATTCCGCGCGGCGACTGGGTTCCCCGGGTATTGAAACGAAGCACAGCCAGGTCGGCGAGGGCAGGCAGCCTGGCCGCCGCTTTTCGCAGAATGTGGGAGTCCATGAAACCGCCGTGGGTGGGCAGAGGATGCAACGTGACCAGGGTGGCGACCGGGGCACGATCGACCGGGGTGGCGAGTTCGCCGACCAGGGTCAGGCCGTCGCTGGTGTGCAGTTCGATCTGCTCACGGATGGCCGGAAGTTCGATTCCGCCACGGACTTCAACGGCATGGGACGCCACGGGTGCTCCTTCTCTTGCTTGCTACTTGAGTCGCCAGCAGTGTGTGTGCCAGTGTCGGCGGGCGGCGAGGTCGGCAGCGTCGCCGGTCACACCGTCGGCGCGCCAGGCGACGAGGTGCTCACGACCGACGGCGATCTCGAGATTGCAGCCGGGACACAGGTAGACCTTCACCGCTTTGATGGCGGGTACGGGTTGCACGTTCCAGTCCCCGTCACGCTTTGATTCGGTGTGACGTGTTCCAAAGAGCACACTCGACAGGTCGGTGTCGGCCGCGTCGTCCCCTCCGGGCTTGCGGCCCCGGGGGCGGTTGCTGCGCGGCATCCCACCAGTCTAAAAGGTTGCCCACGCACACTCCCGATCTCGGGCGGCGAGTCGCTGCTAGTACCAGCCGGCGTCTTCGGAGTGGGCCCAGGCGCCGCAGGGGCTGCCGTAGCGCCCGCTGATGTAGCCGAGGCCCCATTCGATCTGAGTCGCCGCGTTCGTCTCCCAGTCGGATCCGGCCGAGGCCATCTTCGATCCGGGGAGCGCTTGCGGAATTCCGTAGGCGCCGCTCGATCCGTTCATCGCATTGACGCGCCATCCCGACTCGCGGCTCCAGAGCGACACCAAGCAGTTGTACTGCTCCTCGCCCCAGCCGCGGGAGGACACCGCACCTGCCGCATAGGCCTGAGCCGAACCCGGGTCGGGGATCGCCGCGGTCGGCGCGACGAACGTCTTCGCCACGGGAGGCGGCGGGGGCGGCGGCGGCGGCGGAGCCGCCGTGAAGGTGAACGTGTCGCGCGTGATGGTGTTGGTGAAGCCGCTGGCGACGAACATGCTCTGCTCCTCCTGGCCGCCAAAGCGCTCCCCCACAGCCTGGAAGTACGGCGACGCCGTTGCGCCGGAATACGGGTCAACCACGTTCACCAGCACGAAGGCGGATGCCGCGGAAAACGCGAAAAGAAAGAGGGACGCCTTACTGCGGGAACGGGGTCGGTGCATCACAGCCCTCGCTGGTCTGGTGACCGCTACGGACTGGACGTCGTTTCTGAAACTAGCCATCGGTACCCGACCTTAGCCCAGATTGGGGCGGAGGGCGGAGAAGCACGGGGCGAGTCAGCGAACAGCCAACATCACTTCGACGACGCTGTCGAGCACGGCGTCCACCTGAACCTCGCGGTATCCACCTCGCTGCGGGCGAAAAACCGCGCCGCGAACGTCATCGACGGTCAGCGGAAAGTCGTTGTCGAAGTACTTCACCAGGCGACCGGCGAACCTGTCGACATCCGCACGGTTGTAACCGAGGCTCAGAAAGCTGACGCGGGAGAAACGGCGACCGGCGTCACGGCGGAGCCGGGCGGCGATCACCTCCGAGTCGGCCTGCGCCTTCTCGGTCAACGCCTCTGCGCCGACCTGCGCCACAAGCTGCGCACGCTCGCGAGCCGCGAACGCGTCTTCGAGGCGCTCCAGCGCCGCATCGACGTGCTCGGGAGAATACCCGTTCTTGGTCATCGAGAATGCCGTGGCCCTGATCTGCACAGCGGTGAGAGCAGTGGGAGCCGACTCGTCATAGGCGCTGCGGGCGGACGCAAGAAACTTCTCGACCTCGCTGACTGAATAGCCACGGGTCTTCTTGCCGGTTCGGGGAAACGTAGTACTCACGGCCTCATTCTCCCCTACTCGTGATCGACTTGTCGAAACCTGACACGGCTAGGCGAAGATCAGATACAGCGCGTATGCGGCAGCTGCCGACGGCAAGATCGAGTCGAGCCGGTCGAGGAATCCACCGTGACCCGGCAGCCACGAACTCATGTCCTTGATGCCCAGATCCCGCTTGACCAGTGATTCAGCGAGATCGCCAAAGGTCGCGGTGAGCACGATGACCGCACCGAAGATCAAACCGAACCACCAGGGCTGTCCCAACATGAACATCGCAAGAAGCACGCCGACAACCAAGCAGGTCAGTGCGGCGCCAAAGAACCCTTCCCAGGTTTTCTTCGGGCTGATTTTCGGGGCCATCTTGTGCTTGCCGAAGTTCAGACCGCTCACGTACGCACCGGTGTCGGCCGAGATGACCAGAATGATGAAGGCGAGAGTCCACCATTGTCCGCCGGGCTGGGTGGTGAGAAGAACGGCGAAGCTCGCGAGAAACACGACGTAGATCTGTACGAGAAAACCGGCGCCGATGTCTTTCAGCACATTGCTGACCGAGGCGCGATACCGCGGCCACGCGCACTGCGCCACGCGCCACAACGCAATCAGCAGGATGCCGGCCAGGGTGGCCAGCCATTGACCGACGGCGTCCCAGTAGAACGCGGCGGGCACGACCGACACCGCGGCAATGACCACGGGTATCCGGGGCAGTGTGCGCCCGGCATGGCTGAGCGCCTGGGCGAACTCGAAGGCGGTGAAGCCCACGATCACCACGGCGAAGATCATGAACAGCTCTTTGATGAAAATCAGGCTCACCACGAGCACCAAACCGAGCGCGAGCCCGATCAAGATTGCCAAGATCAGGTTGCGCCCGGTTTTGGCTTGAATTCGGGCATTCGTCGCATCGAGCTGCGCCCTGGTGGCTTGCACCTGACGCTCGACATCGGCTCGTGCCGCGCGCACTTGAGCGCGGAACTCGGCCCGGCTGACGCCGTGGCCACGCCGGTGCGGGCGCTCCCCCTGAGGATCTTCCACCATGACGCTGAACCCCTAGATCTCGAGGAGTTCGGTTTCCTTGCGCTTCAGAGCATCGTCGATCGCGTCGACGTGTGTCTTCGTGATCTGCTCGAGCTCCTTCTCGGCGCGCGCCACTTCGTCGTCGCCGACCTCGCTCTTCAGCGCGTCGAGCTCATCCTTCGCCTTGCGACGGATGTTGCGCACCGACACCTTGGCGTCTTCACCCTTGGTGCGCACAATCTTCACGAACTCTTTGCGGCGGTCCTGGGTGAGCTCCGGCAGTGACGCGCGGATGACGGCGCCGTCGTTTCCGACGTTGGCCCCCAGGTTCGGGGTGTCGCGGATTGCCTGCTCGATGTCGCGCAGGGCACCCTTGTCATACGGGGTGATCAGAAGCGTGCGGGCTTCCTGGTTCTGCAATGCGGCGAGCTGGTTCAACGGGGTCGGCGTGCCGTAGTAGCTCACCATGATCTTGGAGAACAACTGAGGGTTTGCACGACCGGTACGCACGGTTCCGAAGTCGTCTTTTGCGGCTTCGAGCGCCTTGCTCATGCGTGAGGTGGCGTCGGACAGAACATCCGTGATCACGGGAACTCCTTCTGTGGGGGCTTCACTAATCTTAGTTGGAGACGAGGGTGCCGAGGTTGGCGCCGAGGATGGCAGCGGTGACGTTGCCGTCCGGCGCCATGCCGAAGACCTGCATCGGCATCCCGTTGTCCATGCAGAGGCTGAAAGCCGTCGAGTCGACGACCTTGAGTCCACGCTGCAAGGCGTCCTGGTAGGTGATGGCGTCGATCTTGTGCGCATCGGGGTTGGTGCGGGGGTCGTCGGAGTACACGCCGTCGACACCGTTCTTCGCCACCAGCACCACGTCGGCAGCAATCTCGAGCGCGCGCTGCGCGGCAACGGTGTCGGTCGAGAAGTAGGGCAGTCCGGCGCCGGCGCCGAAGATGACGACGCGGCCCTTCTCCAGGTGGCGCTCGGCGCGACGGGGAATGTAGGGCTCGGCAACCTGGGTCATGGCAATAGCAGACTGCACACGAGTTTCAGCGCMGGCCTGCTCGAGGAAGTCCTGCAGAGCGAGAGCGTTCATCACTGTGCCGAGCATGCCCATGTAGTCGGCACGGCCACGATCCATCCCCCGCTGGGAGAGTTCCGCGCCGCGGAAGAAGTTTCCTCCACCGACGACAATGGCGATCTCAACCGTCTTGGCGGCTTCGGCGATCTCACGCGCGAGGGCACTGACGACGTCAGGGTTGACGCCGAGTCCGCCGGCGCCGAACGCCTCTCCGGACAGCTTGAGGAGTACCCTGCGCTTCTTGATTGTCTGGCCCTGGCCTGTTTCTGACATGCGTGGGAGTCCTTCCATTGATCTTGATGATAAAGCTACTGGGCGCAGCGCTGTGCGCACAGAAAAGGGAGACCGGATCGCTTACGCTATCCGGTCTCCCTCAAGTTCTGACTTAGGCGCCGACCTTGAATCGGGCGAAGCCCGACACGGTCAGGCCTGCGTCGGAGAGAACCTTGGCCACTGACAACTTGTTGTCCTTGGCGTAGTCCTGCTCGAGCAGTGAAACCTGCTTGAAGAACGCGTTGACGCGACCTTCGACGATCTTGGGCAGTGCCGCTTCCGGCTTGCCTTCGTTCTTCGAGATCTCGGTCACGATCTTGCGCTCGGCCTCAACGGCTTCGGCAGGAACGTCTTCGCGGGTCAGGTACTCGGGGTTCGCGAACGAGATGTGCTGAGCAACGCTGCGCGCCGTCTCAGCGTCATCACCGGAGTAGCCGACCACAACGCCGACCTGCGGGGGCAGGTCCTTGCTGGTCTTGTGCAGGTAGATCGCGAACTTCTCACCCGTGACGGATGCGACGCGACGCAGTTCGATCTTCTCGCCGAGGATTGCTGCCTCGTCGTTGATCAACGTTGCGACGTCGGCGTTGCCGGCGGGAGCAGCGAGGCCTTCTTCGACCGAGGTGGCGCTGGCAGCGGCAACCGCGTCCAGAACCTTCTCGGACAGTGCGACGAACTTGTCACCCTTTGCAACGAAGTCGGTCTCGCAAGCGAGCTCGATCATGGTTGCGATGTTGCCGATTTCCTTGGCGGCCACGAGGCCCTCAGAGGTGGAACGGTCAGCGCGCTTGGCGTTGCCCTTTGCACCCTTGAGACGCAGGATTTCGACGGCCTTCTCCATGTCGCCGTCGGCTTCGACGAGGGCGTTCTTGGTGTCGACCATGCCCGTGCCAAGACGCTCGCGCAGAGCCTTGACGTCAGCGAGGCTGATGCTTGCCATGTGGGGGTTCCTTACTTGGTCTCGTCAGCAGCGTCTGCTGCAACAACAGCGGCGTCTTCTGCAACAACTGCGGCAACTTCGCCTTCGACGAAGTCGGCTTCAGCGGCTGCAACAGCAACGTCGGCGACCTTGGCGGTCTCGGCGGAGGACTGTGCCGGGGTGGTGTCAGCGTCGATGATCTCCGACGTCTGGAGAAGCTCAGCTTCCCAAGCCGCCAGCGGCTCAACCTCTGCACCCTCTTCGGGCTTCTGGTGACGCTGGATGAGGCCCTCGGCTGCGGCGTCCGCGATGATGCGGGTCAGCAGGCCAACGGAGCGGATGGCGTCGTCGTTGCCCGGGATCGGGTACTGAACGTCATCGGGGTCGCAGTTGGTGTCGAGGATCGCGATGACGGGGATGCCAAGCTTCTTGGCTTCGTCGATGGCGAGGTGCTCCTTGTTGGTGTCAACAACCCACAGCGCCGACGGCGTCTTCGTGAGGTTGCGGATACCGCCGAGGCTCTTGTGAAGCTTGACGAGCTCGCGCTTCTTGATGAGCAGTTCCTTCTTCGTGAAACCGCTCTTCGCGGTGTCTTCGAAGTCCAGCTCTTCCAGTTCCTTCATGCGTGCAAGACGCTTGGAAACGGTCTGGAAGTTGGTGAGGAGGCCACCGAGCCAGCGCTGGTTGACGTAGGGCTGGCCGACGCGCGTTGCCTGCTCGGAGATGGACTCCTGAGCCTGCTTCTTGGTGCCGACGAAGAGGATGGTGCCACCGTGGGCCACCGTCTCCTTGACGAAGTCGTAGGC
This sequence comes from Leifsonia sp. YAF41, assembly GCF_052113185.1. Taxonomy (NCBI): domain Bacteria; kingdom Bacillati; phylum Actinomycetota; class Actinomycetes; order Micrococcales; family Microbacteriaceae; genus Leifsonia; species Leifsonia sp. YAF41. Next base: position 158,910 of record NZ_JBFRCS010000006.1, on the reverse strand, counting down.
CTTGTCGACGAATGCAAGCGACTGCTGCAGGTCAATGATGTAGATGCCCGAGCGCTCGGTGAAGATGAAGCGCTTCATCTTCGGGTTCCAACGACGGGTCTGGTGCCCGAAGTGGACGCCACTGTCGAGCATCTGGCGGATTGTTACGACGGCCATGAGCCGTTCTCCTTATCCGACGCACGCGGCAAAGCCGGCGCACGCCAATCGGTTTGCGCGGTGATCGGTCGATCACCACTCCTGGTGCCCGGCACGCATCCGCCAAACATCGAGAAGATGTCAGGACCGAGTGGATGTTGGAGCCGAGTGGGCACGCGTAGTCATCCCGAATCACCGGGATGCTTCGAAAACTCTATCACCTCCGCGCCACCCCGATTGCCCCTGCACGGCTGGTCACTGCACCCCTGATCACGACACGCCTGATCTCTACACAGCCGGGCGCCGGCGAGCTTCTCCACGGATGCGCACTCGGCCCGCCTCCCCGTCCCCACGCTCGGCACGGTTGAGGCATGCAGCTCATTACTCGATTGATCAGGATTGTTCTCGTGGTTCCGGTGTGCACCGGTGCGGTTGCCGGAACGCCTCTGGCTCCCGCTCCGATCACTGCTCCACCGCAGCCCACGCCCGTCTACTCCGCTCAGTTCGTGCGGATCGACGTTGCAGAGAGATGGGAGTGGCCGCGAGGACTACCCATCGAGATCAGCGCCCCCTATATTGCGCCCCCGACGCCCTATGCGGCTGGGCACCGCGGCATCGACCTGACCGCCGAGCCGGGCACGGCGGTGCTCGCGCCGTTCGACGGCACCGTCAGTTTCGCTGGCGGCGTCGTCGATCGCCCCGTCATTGCGATCGATCATGCCGGCGACCTCCGGTCGAGTTTCGAGCCGGTCGAAGCGAGTGTCGCGGTCGGCGACCGGGTGAGCGCCGGTCAGCAGATCGGCACGGTCACGTTCACGGTCGGCGCCGGCGTTCATTGTGTGCCGGGTTGCTTTCACTTCGGGGTGCGTTTGCACGGCCAGTATCTATCACCTCTGACGATGCTGGGCGGAGTCCCCCGCGCCGTGCTCTTGCCGCGCGATGCGCGGTAGCACCGTGGGCACCAGACACACCGGAGAGTCGGCGCCGGAATCAGGCCCGCGGATGCGCCGTGAGGTAGGTCTGTTTCAATCGCTCCGTGGAGACATGGGTGTAGATCTGGGTGGTGCCGAGGCTCGCGTGCCCGAGAAGCTCTTGAACGGCACGCAAGTCGGCTCCACCGTCGAGCAGGTGTGTCGCCGCCGTGTGACGCAGGGCGTGCGGCCCGGCTGGGCCGGTTCCGGGCAGGTCGGCAACCAGGCCGGCCACCACGCGGTAGACAGCCCGCACACCGAGTCGCTTCTGTTGCGTGCCGAGAAAGAGCGCGTTGTGAGCGGGCTGCGGCGCCGAGGCGGAACGCTCAGTCAGTGCGGCCGAGGCCAGGGCCGGGCGTGCTCGGCGCAGGTAGTCGACAATCGCCGAGAGTGCCGGAACCCCGAACGGCACCACCCGTTCCTTCGAGCCTTTGCCGGTCACTCGCACGGTGAGGCGGTCGAGATCCACATCCGCGATGTCGAGGCCGACCAGCTCGGACACGCGCAGGGCCGAGGCGTAGAGCAGTTCGACCACGGCAAGATCGCGCAGGGCGTTCGGCTCCCCCGTCGATGCGTGAAGCTCCAGCGACGCCAGCACTTCCTGCATCTGCACCCGGTTGATCACGCGCGGCAGCGGTCGGCCGGGTTTCGGCGATTTCAACCGCACGCCCGGGTCATTCGGCAGCGCACCAGTCTGCGCGAGCCAGGCGGTGAAACTGCGCACCGATGCCGCCCGGCGCGACAACGTCGCTTTGGCCAGTCCCGCCTGGCTGCTCGCCCAGACCCAGTCACGGAGCAGCTCAAGCGTGATCCCATCGGTCGAGTCCACGGCGTGCTCGGCCGCAAACGAGGCGAGCTGCCGCAAGTCGGTCCGATAGGCCCGGACGGTGTGTTCAGAGAAGCCGCGTTCAAGAGTGAGGTACAGCAGGTACTGCTCGATCTGGGCGTGCATCATCACGACTGACGGGAGAACGCTTCGAGCCGGCCTTCGGCACTCAGCGCTTCCATCTGGCCGAGGTATCCCGCGGGGAATCGGGTCGCGATGTCGAATGCACCGATCGGCACCACGGAGTGCACGACTTGATCATCGTAAATATGCACGAGGTTGAGGGACGTGCCTCCGGCGACGCCGGTGAGCTCACGGATCGGAGCGCTCAAATCCATCGTGTAGCAGGTGGCCGCCGCGACCGAGACGGGGATTCCGGCGAACAGGCCCGTCGTCGCGTAGTGGAGGTGGCCGCCCAAGATTGCGCGAATGTCGCTGCCCGCGACGACGTCGGCGAGTCGCTGCTGCTCACGCAGTTCCAGGATGTTCATCAGCGGCAACGGGGTCGGCACCGGCGGGTGGTGCAGTGCGAGCAGGGTTCCGCGCGCGGCGGGCGTGCGAAGAATGTCCGCGAGCCACGCAAGCTGCTCGGCAGTGAGTTCACCGTGGTGGTATCCGGGCACGCTCGTGTCGAGAGCGATGATCCGCAGGCCGTCGATGTCGAAGACCTGATCGACCGGGTGTTCGACGCGCTGGTCGATGGAATGCCGTTCCAGCGAGGACTGATCGTTGACGGAGTGGTCGATGGCGGATTCGTCGGTGGAACGGCGTTCCACTGAGCTTGCCGAAACCGAGCCGGTGGAGTCGGAGCCCTTGTCTGGCGCGGCTTCGCGTAGGAGCGTCGAGCGGAATGCGCCGCGATCATCGTGGTTGCCCATCACCCAGACGACGGTGGACCCGAGCCGCTCGGCCGTCGCTTCGATGATCTCGCGAACCCGCAGGTAGGCATCCGCCTGACCGCGGTCGGCGATGTCCCCGGTCAAGACGATCGCGTCAGGGCGCAGCCCCGAACGCTCGAGTTGCGCCATGGCCTGGATGACGGTGCCGTCGGTGTCGACGGAGCCGTAGAGCGCCGCTCCGTGGGCGAGAAAATGGGTGTCGCTCAGGTGCACGATCAGGCTCGTCGCCGGCGGGCACTGGCCGAACTGCGGAAGCTCTGGTTTCATGGTGTCCTTTCGCCCTCGGCTCCAGACTAAACGGCTGCACCGACAGCGCACGGAACCGGGCCGATGAGCGCCGGAACTCCCCCGCCCTCCCCACTACCTCGCCCGTACCCAGCCGGACTCCCGCCGCCGCACCGCCCCCTCCATGTCGAGCGTGCCGAGCGCTCCGATCACGGATCCGGTCGACAACCCGGCGCGGCGCGCAATGTCGGGGATGGGGCGGGGCGCCCGGGTGCTGAGTGCATCGAACACGCGGACCTGCTCACTCGTGCGCCCGGAACCGATGGCCCCCTGCGGTGCGCCATCGTCGGCGAATTCAAACATCACCTGGGTCATCGAACCGACGAGTTCCGCCATCTCGGCGGCGTTCGTGACACAGATTGCGTCGTACTCGCGGATCAGCCGGTGACATCCGCTTGACGTCGGGCTCGTGACAGGGCCGGGAACGGCACCGAGCGGCCTTCCCAGCGCGGCCGCATGGCCCGCCGTGTTGAGAGTGCCAGAGCGCCACCCCGCTTCGAGCACGACTGTCGCGGTGCTGGCTGCCGCAATCAGCCGGTTCCGTTGCAGAAAACGCCATTTTGTCGGAGCGGCGCCGCAGGGAAGCTCAGAAACGACGGCACCGACCTCTGCGATGCGCGCCAGGAGTGCATCGTGTCCGCTCGGATAAAACCGATCGATGCCGCCCGCCAGAAATGCGAGGGTGAGACCCCCACTTGCCAACGTCGAGCGGTGCGCCATGCCGTCAATCCCGTACGCCGCCCCCGAAACGATGGCAAACCCGCGGTCGACGAGTCCTGCCGCCGCCTCCATGGCCACATGCTCGCCGTACCCCGTCGCCGCACGCGCACCGACCAACGCGATCGAGTTCGGCAGCGCAAGCCAGGCGTTGTCCACACCGCGCCACCAGAGTGCGATGGGCGCATGCGGCCCCAGATCATCCAGGGCAGCGGGCCAGAGTCGGTCACCGGGTACCAGCAGATTGCCGCCCGATCGAGCGCATTGTTCGAGCGCATGGATGACGTCGGCCGACGAGAGCCGGTTTCGCCAGCGCTGGAGGCCGTCATCGAGCTTCTCGCCGAGATCTTCCTCCGGGTCGCCGCCCGCATCGCGCAGCATACCGATCAGCTTCTCGAGAGGCCACGACTCGAGGATCGCCGTGAGCGCAGTCGATGCCCCCAGACAGCCGATCAACATGCCGGCCATGCCGTCACCCGGCTCCGTCAGACTGGTCCACGCGGCCCGCGCGAAAAGATCAGCGGTCGCCGCCTCATCCTGAGGCGGACCGGGGCTCACCGCACCGACCAGGCTGCGCACCCGCGATTCATCGAGCCCGAACTGTTTCACGAGGTTCTCCCTTTTCGTAGGTAGAGCGCTTGGCCGACCTGTTCAATGCCGGGACGACTCACGCCGTCGAGATCGGCGATTGTCCAGGCAAGCCGGAGCACGCGGTCATAGCCGCGCATGGTGATTCCCCCACGTTCCAGAGCCCGGTCGATCGGTGCCGTCGCCGCACCACCGAGTCGAGCGTGAGGCCCCCGCAACCACGGCCCGGGAACGTGGGAGTTGAGCGACCAGGGCGTCCCGATCAGGCGTTCCGCCGCCGTGGACCGAGCATCGACGACGCGGGCGCGCACGGTCGCACTGGTCACACGCGGCTCGGATTCCGCGAGCCTGAGGTGCGCTGCGGTGATGCGGCTCACCGTCAGCTGGATGTCGATTCGGTCGAGCAGGGGTCCCGAGATGCGCGCCAGATAGCGGCGACGGGCACTCGGTGGGCAGGTGCAGTCATGCTCTGGCGCGCCGAATTGCCCACATGGACACGGATTCGCGGCCATCACCAATTGAAATCGAGCGGGAAACTGCGCGACACCGTTCGCACGGTGGATGGTGATCACCCCCGACTCGAGCGGCTGACGCAACGCATCGAGCACAGCCGACTGAAACTCGGGCGCCTCGTCGAGAAAGAGCACTCCGTGCGAGGCCCGAGCGGCGGCCCCGGGTCGGATCAGCCCGGAACCTCCGCCCACCATCGCCGCCGCCGTCGCCGTGTGATGCGGCGATTCGAGCGGCGGCCTCACCACGAGCGACGCCCCGACTCCTTGCCCATTGAGCGAACGCAAGGAACTGACCTCCAAGGAGGCTGCGGCGTCGAGATCGGGCAACAGCCCGGGTAGGCGGGCCGCGAGCATTGTTTTGCCGGCACCGGGCGGGCCGATCATGAACACGTGGTGTCCGCCGGCGGCCGCAATCTGCAGCGCGAGAATCGCGTCCTCGTTGCCGACGACGTCGGCAAGGTCCGGCTCGTCGGCATCCGGCACCTGCTCCATCGGGAGAAGCATCGCGTCGACCGGAATCGGTTCCAGCTGGGCACCGTGCCAGATTGCCGCATCCCGCAACGAGGCCACGGACACCACCCGGATGCCGGGAACGAGCGCGGCCTCTTCTGCGTTGCCCGCCGGCACCATGACCGTCGTGTACCCAGACCGCGACGCGGCCAGCACGGCCGGAAGCATCCCGCGCGTCGGTCGCAGTCGACCGTCGAGAGCCAGTTCTCCAATGTGCACGACCGAACTCACCGATGCCGGGGCGACGACACCGTCGGCAGCCAGGCAGGCCAGTGCGATCGCCAGGTCGAAGCCCGAACCATGCTTCGGCAGCGCGGCGGGCGAGAGATTGATGGTGAGAAAGTTGCGGGTGAGCGAGCAGCCGGAGTTCTTCGCCGCGGCACGTACGCGCTGCTTGGCCTCCGACAGTGCAGTGTCGGGCAGTCCGATCAGGATCATGCCCGGCAACTGCCCCGAGATGTCGGCTTCGACTTCGACGAGTGCACCGGTCAGGCCGAGAAGCGCAACGGCATGGGTGCGAGCGTGCCCCATCAGAACAACCCCTGACGGTGTTCAAGCACCGGCTCGGCTCCTGCGGCCGCCACAACCGCGACTGCATCGATGCGGATGCGCCGGGGCGGCCTCTCCGCCTCGGCACACCACGCGTACGCAAGCCGACGGAGCCGCGCGAGTTTGACCGGGGTGATCGCCTCAAACGGATGCCCGAACCGCACGCTCGATCGGGTCTTCACCTCAACGAAGACGACCTCGCCGTCACGCGCGACGATCAGATCGACTTCACCCTGCGCGCAACGCCAGTTACGCTCGACCAGCTGGTAGCCGGCCGCGGTGAGATAGGTCAGGGCGTAGTCTTCGCCGCGCCTGCCCAGGTCGTCTTTCGCTGCCATCAGAGCCTCCACCCGTCAGCCTGCGGGAAGCAGCGGAGTCGAAAGCGGCCGGGTGGCGATCGGTAGAAAACCAGCGGCCCCCAGCCGCTGTGGAGAAGCAGGTGGGGGCCGTTGAAGAACGCCGAGATTACCGGGCGGCGACCGGGAAGGCGCGCGGGTGAACGCCCGCCATCTCCTCGAGCACGCGCACGACCTGGCAGCTGTAGCCGAACTCGTTGTCGTACCAGACGTAGAGGATGGCCTTCTTGCCCGTGGCGATGGTGGCCAGTCCGTCGACGATTCCGGCACGCCGGGAGCCGAGGAAGTCGCTGGAGACGACCTCAGGCGAGTCGATGTAGTCGATCTGCTTGTGCAGCGACGAGTAGAGCGACATTTCGCGCAGGTAGGTGTTCAGCTCGTCTTTATCGGTGCCGTTCTCCAGGCTCAGGTGCAGGATCGCCATCGACACATCGGGCGTCGGTACGCGGATCGCGTTTCCGGTGAGCTTGCCGGCCAGTTCGGGCAGCGCCTTCGCGACGGCCTTCGCCGCCCCGGTCTCGGTGATCACCATGTTCAGTGCGGCGGAACGGCCCCGACGGTCTCCCTTGTGGAAGTTGTCGATGAGGTTCTGGTCGTTGGTGAACGAGTGCACTGTCTCCACGTGGCCGTCGATGATGCCGAAGCGGTCGTTCATCGCCTTGAGCACCGGCGTGATGGCGTTTGTGGTGCACGACGCGGCCGTGACGATCGCGTCATCCGCGGTGATCGTGTCGTGGTTGATGCCGTGCACGATGTTCTTGAGATCGCCCTTGCCCGGCGCGGTCAGCAAGACCCGGGAAACTCCGGGGCACTTCAGATGCTGGGAGAGACCCTCCGCATCGCGCCAACGGCCCGTGTTGTCGACCACGATGGCATCCTCAATGCCGTACTCGGTGTAGTCGACAGTGGCCGGGTCGCTCGAGTAGATCACCTGGATCAGGGTGCCGTTGGCGAGAATGGTGTTCGCCTCTTCGTCGACGACGATGGTGCCGTCGAAGGGGCCGTGCACCGAGTCGCGGCGCAGCAGGCTGGCGCGCTTGATCAGGTCGTTGTCAGAACCCTTGCGCACGACGATGGCCCGCAGGCGCAGCCCGTGGCCTCCCCCGGCATGCTCAATCAGGAGGCGCGCGACCAGTCGCCCGATCCGTCCGAATCCGTAGAGCACGACATCGGTGCTGCTGCGATCGTCGACACCGTGGCCGCCGGCCACATCGGCGAGCTGCTCACGCACGTACTCCTCGATCGTCAGAGCCGAGTCCACGGCATTCGAGTTCTGGGCCTTGAAGCCGAGACCGAGACGGGCCAGGTCGACCGAGGCGGCGCCGAGCTTCATCTCGCTCATCGTGCGCAGCATGGGGAGGGTCTCGTCGAGTTCGAGTTCGACGTCGTCGAGCTGACGGGCGAATCGGTGGGCCTTCACAAGACCCATCACCGACTGGTTGATCAAGCTACGACCATGAATGGAAGTCACGACATTGTTGTCGCGATACAGACCGCCGATGAGAGGAATCATGGCTTCCGCCAGCGCCTCCCGTTCGATCCAGGATTGTCGACGCTGATCAGATTCCTGCTTCACTGCTTTTGTTGCCTTTCTGAGGCTATTCGTCGAGCGCCAATTCCTTCGGCAGCTCGAACTCTTTGGATGCGAGTTCCTCGACGTTGACGTCTTTGAACGTCAACACGCGGACCGATTTCACGAAGCGGTCGGAACGGTAGACGTCCCAGACCCAGACATCCTTCATCGTCAACTCGAAATAGAAGTCGTGCTCCGTGTCGCGGCGCACCAATTCGACCTCGTTGGCGAGATAAAAGCGTCGTTCTGTCTCGACGACATACTGAAACTGACCCACAACATCGCGGTACTCGCGGTACAGGGCCAGCTCGACCTCGCGGTCGTAGTCCTCGAATTCGTCTTCTTCCATGGTGCTTCAATCCTACGCTGAGATTTTGAGCCAGGATTTGCGGTGCAGGCCGTGCGCGCCGAGCTCCGCAATGGCACTCATGTGCGCCGCACTTCCATAACCCTTGTTGCCGGCCCAGCCATAGCCGGGCGAAGCCTCGTCGGCTTCGATCATCAGTCGGTCTCTGTGCACCTTGGCAATGACGGATGCGGCGGCGACAGATCCGCAATCGCGGTCCGCTTTGACCCGGGTGACGACGTTCAGCGGCGTGGAAAGTGCCTTGTTCAACCAGTCGTCGTTGCCATCGAGCAGCACAACGCTGCCGGTGATGTCGACGCCTTGTTCATGCAACGCGGTCAAAGCGCGCTTGCCGGCCAACCCCAGGCAGGCAATGATTCCGAGTTCGTCGACCTCTTGGGCCGAGGCGAGCCCGACGGCGGAGTGCAGCACCCAGGCTTTCGCGAGCGGTTCGAGCGCTTCGCGGCGTGGTTCGCTCAGAAGCTTCGAATCGCGCAGGCCCGCCGGGATCGCGAGAACTCCGGCATCGATCACGGCGACGCCGACGGCGACGGGGCCGGCGAGAGCTCCACGACCGACTTCGTCGCAGCCGATCACCGTTCGGGCGCCCGCCGACAAGAGCGCCAGTTCGGTCTCCAGAGTGGGGTCGGAGACAGCCATTAGCCCTCCCCCTCTTCGACGCCGCGGAAGACTTCGGGATAATCGTCGAGCCAGGCCCACCGACTGATCGGCCAGCTGATCACGAGCGCACGCCCGACGACATTGTCAATCGGCACGTATCCCTTGCCTGGCGTGTCGCCGTTGTAGCGGGAATCCCGGGAGTTGTACCGGTTGTCGCCCATCACCCAGAGCGAGTGGGGCGGCACGATCGTGTCGAAGTCGTCTTCAGAGACCTTCGTCACTCCCGGCGGAAGCTTGATGTACGGCTCATCGAGCGGCACGCCGTTGACGCTCATCTGGCCGAGCGCGTTGCAGCAGACGACGTGGTCCCCCGGCAGACCGATCACCCGCTTGATGAGGTGGTCGTTGCTGTCGGGAGCCGACAGGCCGACGACGGACAACAGCCAGTCGACGCTGGCGATCAACGGGTTCTGGGGGGTTTCCGCCTGAGGCATCAGCCATCCGCCCGGATCTTTGAAGACGATGACGTCGCCGCGGTCGATCGGGATCAGTTTCGGCTCAAGCTGGTTGACCAGGATGCGGTCGTTCACGTGAAGGGTTTCTTCCATCGACCCTGACGGAATGTAGAAAGACCGAACCAGGAACGTCTTGATCAAGAAGGAGATCAAGAGTGCAACGACGAAGATGACCAAGAGGTCGCGAATAAAGAGGGCGACGCCGCGCTTCTTGCGCCGTGCGTCTGTGGCCCGGCGAGATGATCGCGTGGGCACCGTATTTTCTGTCATTTAACCGCCTGAGCTCCCCACCCAGTTTATGGGATGAGGAGCCGAGGCACGCGCAGGTGAACCCGTATGGGTCAGTCTGACTAGCGCTTTTCCTTGATCTTTGCCTTCTTGCCGCGCAGGTTGCGCAGGTAGTACAGCTTCGCGCGACGAACGTCACCGCGGGTCACAACCTCGATCTCAGCGATGACCGGGGAGTGCACCGGGAAGGTACGCTCGACGCCAACCTGGAAGCTGACCTTGCGAACGCAGAACGTTTCACGAACGCCTTCGCCCGAGCGGCCGATAACGACGCCCTGGAAGACCTGCACACGTGAGCGAGTGCCTTCAACGATGTTGACGTGAACCTTGACGGTGTCGCCGGCGCGGAAGGCGGGGATGTCCGACTTCAGGGATGCGGCATCCACGTGGTCGAGAATATGCATGATTTTTCGCTCTCTGCACCCGCCACAGGTCGAATACGGCTTTGTGCTCTGCTCCGGCGCGTGTCGCGCAGGGCCGAGGAATGGAATAAGTAATTGCGTGCCGACTGGTGCAGCTCCCCTGTGGCAGAGGCTTGCCGCGGCACAAGTGTCTATTCTGCCACTAAACAGCGGACACCCGCAAAGCGACGGGTCTCTGCCGTTCGGAGAATGGTTAGTGCGAGGCCGGCTTTTCGCGCACGATGATCACGTTCGGGTCGGGAGTCGGCGTGTGATTCGGGGTGTTTCCGAGACCAGGCTCGGGGAAGCCGGGCGCCGTGAAGCCGGTCGGCGGGAAAGCCGCACCCGGTTGCGCGGTCTGTTCGAGCAGGTCCATCATCGCCTGCATCCGGCGACGCGCGGCGGTGAACAGCTCCCACAGGGCGAACCAGAAGGCACAAATTCCGATCACGACAACGACGACCGACAACCACGCGGCCGAGGAGGCGTAGAAACCGACGGCGATGATCGACGCATGCCAGAGGCTCAGCACGCCGACGTCCGCCCAGGACACCGCGCGTTCTTCCCTGACTTCTTTGCGCGCGAAGAACAGCAGCGCGATCACCAGGAGGCCGAGCCCGAGCAGGAGCGCGCCGAATACGACGCCCAGAACTTGCCAGCCTCCGGCACCGAAGATCGGCCAGCCGATCACCAACCAGAGCGGGAGAACGAAGGCAGCGATGAACTGCCAGTAATAGAAAGCGCGACGGATGATCACGCCTCCAGAATAGTCAGCCGAAACTGTTTATTCCTCCGAGTTCGCCGCAGGCAGAAGGTCCGGACGCACACGGCGGGTGCGTTCGACCTGCTGCTCGTGACGCCAGGCGGCGATCGCCCCGTGATTGCCGCTCAGCAAGACGGGCGGAACGTCACGCCCGCGCCAGCTGGCGGGCTTCGTGTAGCTCGGGTACTCAAGCAGCCCGTTCTCGTGAGATTCCTCCACGAGGCTGGCCGGATTGCCGACAACGCCCGGAATCAGGCGCCCGATCGCTTCGATCATGGCCATCACGGCGACCTCACCGCCGTTCAACACGTAGTCGCCGAGGCTGACCAGGCGCACGCGAGCGTGGGTGGCGGTGTCGTCGATCACGCGTTGGTCGATGCCCTCGTAGCGGCCGCAGCCGAAGACGAGGTGCTTCTCGGCCGCAAGCTCGCGAGCCATAGCCTGGGTGAAGACGTCGCCGGCGGGCGACGGAAAGATGACGAGGGGCAGCTCGGATGTGGCGTCATCGGTGTGTGACGTGGGCTCGGCATCTGCCGGGGCAGCATCCGGGACGGCATCTGGGACGCTCGCCGGAGCGAGAATCGCGTCGAACGCCTCACCCCAGGGCTCGGGCTTCATGACCATACCGGCTCCCCCGCCGTACGGGGTGTCGTCAACGGTGCGGTGACGGTCATGCGTGTAGTCGCGCAGGTTGTGCACGCCGAGGTCGATCAAACCGCTCTGGCGAGCCTTGCCCAGAAGCGAGATGTCCAGCACATCGAAGAACTCGGGAAAAATCGTGACGATGTCGATGCGCATACCGACAATTCTACGAGAGTGCTCCGCGGTGCCCTGCACGTGTGCTCGACGGCCCGTTCGGRTTGACGCATCCATTTCCTGGACGTCGCTAATGCTCAGCCCTGGGCACTTGCAGCGCTCAGGGGGACCTACGCACCCCCACAGCTGGATCTCATCGACACCGCGCGACAGGTTGTGCGCGACGACGCTTGTGATCGAGGACATCTCTCGTCAGATCTGTTCTCCACAGATTTGGATGCACTCCCCCACACGCACCTCCGCGCCGCCACAGTTGTCACCATGTCACTCGCTGCCAGCATGCTCCACGCGCGTGGGACGCCTGTTCATCTGCGCACGTTGCGCGCAGGAGGGGTTTCCGAGAACGATCTGAGGCGTGCGGTGCAGACGGGCGAAATCGAACGGGTTAGGCAGGGATGGTACTGCCTGGCCGGCGATACGTCAGATGTTGTCAGAGCACTCCGGGTCGGCGGACGCCTCAGTTGCGTCTCGTTGCTGCGGATGCGTGGGGTCTGGCTGATGCCGGACACCCGCCTTCACGTCGCCGTTGCGGTGTCGCGGACCAGACTGCGCTCACCCGCCGCACGCAACCTCACAGCCGGCGGAATGAGCGGCGTGCCGACGGTCGTCACACACTGGCAGCCCCGATTTCTCAACCCACTCGAGCCCACTGAGATGATCGACGATGCGGCGGCCTGCCTCGCGACGTGCCTGCCCCGGGATCACGCGATCATCGCTTTCGATTCGCTCGTCAATGGCCAGGTGCTGTCGGCCGATCGATTGCGCGTGGCTCTGGCCGGACTACCTGACTCCCACGAATGGATGATGCGCCTCGTCGATGCCGGATGCGGTTCCGGACTGGAAACCTTGGCCCGGCTCAACTTGCTCCGCCACAACATCCGAGTGCGGAGCCAGGTTCATATTCCGGGCATCGGATGGGTCGACCTCCTGTTCGGCGACCGGCTCGTGCTCGAACTCGACAGCCGCGCCCACCACACTGATCCGACCGCGTATGAGCGGGACCGAGCTCGCGATCTCGCCCTGATCGAACGCGGCTATCTCGTCGTGCGCGTGACGTACCGCAGCATCATGCGGGAGTGGCCGACAATCGAGCGAGCGATCCTCGCGATCGTGCACAGACGCGAACATCGGTGGCAATCGATACACCGGAGGGCCGGCCTCGCCGTTGCGCCTGAGTAGGCAGCGCGGGTGACGGATGCACGCGGGTACCGCATACAACTGTGGCCACGTGCTTCCCGAAGGAACGCACGTGGCCACACAGTTGAGCTGACTGCTGAAACTACTCGGCGGGAACGTCCGGCGTCGCGTCGGCGTCAGCGCCAGCAGGCGCTTCGGCTTCGGGAGCAACAGGGGCCTCGGCCTCTGCAGTTTCTGCAGATTCCTCAGCCTCGTCGGGCAGTTCCTCGAACAGACCGGTCGGCGGCGTCACCGTGACGGTGCCGGCGGCGATGTCAACGGCGGGAACGATGGCCTTCACGAAGGGCACCATCACATCGCCGTTGGGCGTCTTCACGATCAACAAGTCCTGCGCAGGCATGTGGTCGAGACGCGCGATGGTCCCGACCTTCACACCGTCACGCATGACCGCGAGACCGACGAGCTGGTGGTCGTACCAGGCGTCTTCCTCATCGGATGCTTCAGCCGGGTCCTGCTCGATCCAGAGGATCGCCTTGGCCAGCGTCTCGGCCGCTGAGCGGTCGAGAACATCCTTGAAGAAACCGACGGGGTGCTGGTTGTACCAGCGCAACTCGACGAGTTCCAAAGTCTTGCCGTGCCAGGGCGACCCGGTCGGCACTTGGAGGGTGAACACAGAGCCCGGGACGAAACGACGTCCCGGGTCATCCGTGAACATTTCCAGCTTGATAGCGCCCTTGAGGCCATGGGCCTTCGTCAGGCGTCCCACCCGGAGCTGGGTGCGCGGAGGCGTGTTCTCGTTCACCGAGTACGACTTAGAAGTCGGTGTCGACGACGTCGACACGCACACGCTTGCCGTCGGCCAGAGCGGCCACCAAGGTGCGCAGTGCTTTCGCAGTGCGGCCTGAGCGACCGATGACCCGGCCGAGGTCCTCGGGGTTCACACGAACCTCGAGAACATCGCCGCGGGGGGAATTTTTTGCAGCAACGTGCACATCGTCAGGGTGATCAACGATCCCCTTGACGAGGTGCTCAAGTGCGGGAGCAAGCAAAATTACGCCTTGTCCTCGGTGGTTTCTTCAGCTTCAGCCTCGGCCGGAGCCTCAACCTTGGCAACCGGCTTCTCAGCCTTGGGCTTCAGAACCGGCTTCTTCTTCTCGTCAGCGACGAAGGCAACCTTGGGCTCCTTGACCTTGACGGTGTTCTTGGCGTCCTTGTCACCCTTGAAGATGCCCCAGTCGCCCGTGAGCTTCAGCAGTGCGGCAACCTGCTCGGTCGGCTGGGCGCCAACGCCGAGCCAGTACTGAGCACGGTCGGACTTGACCTCGATGACCGAGGGCTCCTGCGTGGGGTGGTAGATGCCGATCTCTTCGATGACACGACCATCGCGCTTGGTGCGCGAGTCGGCAACGACGATGCGGTAGTACGGTGCACGGATCTTACCCATGCGCTTCAAACGAATTTTGACAGCCACAATTCTCCTGTGATGTTGATATTTTGGCGAACTGAGGGCCGTGAGCGTGGGGGCACACTCGGCACAAGCTCAAAGGGGTTCAGTGCATCTGATTAGAGGGTCGGACACAACAGAACTCGACTAACCATTCTGTCAGACTTCACCGCATTTGTGATAATCCAGATTCAACGGATGCTCACGGTGACGAAGGATGCGTCAGAGCGCGTTCTTGCCGTCCCGCCAGGCCAGCCAATCCGCGACGGCGCCGAGGTCATAGTGTGGGCCGGAGACCCCAAGGGTGAAGAGTCGGGCACCCAGGTCGTAGAGCTCATCGGCTTCGGCGAACGTGCGATGACGCACCTCGGTGGAGATCTCGATCTCGTCGATGTTCCGACCGACCGTGTCGCACCATCCGGCCAGCACGCCGAGCTTGTGCTCGAGTACGTCAGGCGTCGAGAAGGAATGCCAGATATCGGCATGCTGGGCGACGATGCGCAGGGTCTTCTTCTCTCCCCCACCACCGATCAGCACCGGCACGGCACGGGTCGGGGGCGGGTTCAGCTTCGCCCACCGCGCTTCGATGCGGGGCAGATCGGCGGCCAGGGCATCCAGCCGGCTGCCGGCGGTGCCGAACTCGTAGCCGTATTCGACGTAATCACGTTCGAACCAGCCGGACCCGGTGCCGAAGATGAACCGACCGCCGCTGATGTGGTCGATGGTGCGGGCCATGTCGGCCTGCAGGTCGGCGTTGCGGTAGCTGTTGCAATTGACCAGCGCCCCCAGCTCGATCGTCGTCGTCTGCTCGGCCCAAGCCGAGAGCAGCGACCAGGATTCGAAGTGCAGACCGTCACGGTCGCCCGACAGAGGGAAGAAGTGGTCCCAGTTGAAGACGATGTCGGCGCCACGGGCCTCCACCTCGGCCACGGCGGTTCTGATCTGTGAGTAGTCGGCATGCTGAGGCGCCAACTGCACACCCAATCGAACCGGTCGTTGCGAAGAAGTCATTGCGACAGCTTATTGGCGACCAACGTCCGCCGGCTGTCGCCCCTCGTACCGAGAATCGCCGGTCCTCCGGCGATTCTCGGCAGGAGCGGCGATTCTCAAGGGTAAGAGACCCGGGCTAGCGGCCCAGCATCTTCTGCAGGGCAGCCATCTCGTCTTCGCTCGGTCCGCCGGCCTTCTTGGCGCCGCCGAGGCCGAAGCCCGTTCCGGCAGCCTCGGCGCCTGCCGGCTTCACACCGGCCTCGATTGCCGCGTTCTCCGCGGCGCGCTTGGCCGGGTTGCCCGACTTCGAGCCCTTCTTCTTCGCCTGCACTTTGCCGCGTCCGCCGCCGAAACCGGCGCCGGGAATCGGGCCCATTCCGGGAATGTTCGGCATGCCGCCCTTGGCGACCGTCTTCATCATCTTCGCGGCCTGCTCGAACCGCTGAACCAGCTGGTTCACCTCGGTCACCGTGCTGCCGGAGCCGCGGGCGATCCGCAGACGGCGTGAGCCGTTCAGGAGTTTCGGGGAGACCCGCTCGGCCTTCGTCATCGACTGGATGATGGCTTCGGTGCGCACGATCTCGCGCTCATCGAAGTTGTCGAGCTGAGCCTTCATGGCGCCGGCGCCCGGCAGCATGCCCATCATCTTCTTGATGGAGCCCATGTTGCGCAGCTGCTGCATCTGACCGAGGAAGTCATCGAGAGTGAAGGTGTCCGTCGCGAATTTCTCGGCGACCTTGCGTGCTTCGTCTTCGTCGAAGGCACCCTGCGCCTGCTCGATCAGGGTGAGGATGTCACCGAGGTCGAGGATGCGGCTGGCCATGCGGTCGGGGTGGAACGGTTCGAAGTCGTCGAGGCTCTCGCCCGTCGACGCGAACATGATCGGGCGTCCGGTGATCGAGGCCACCGACAGCGCGGCGCCACCGCGCGCGTCACCGTCGAGCTTGGTGAGCACCACACCGGTGAAGTCGACGCCGTCCTGGAACGCCTTGGCCGTTGCGACCGCATCCTGACCGATCATCGCGTCAATGACGAAGAGCACCTCGTCGGGATCGATCGCCTTGCGGATGTCGGCGGCCTGCTTCATCAGCTCGGCGTCAACACCGAGACGACCGGCGGTGTCAACGATCACCGTGTCATAGAGCTTCTGCTGCGCGAACTTGATCGCTTCTTTGGCGACCTTGACCGGATTGCCGACGCCGTTGCCGGGCTCGGGCGCGTAGACCGGCACTCCGGCCTGCTCGCCGACGACTTGCAGCTGGGTGACGGCGTTCGGGCGCTGGAGGTCGGCGGCGACGAGAAGCGGAGTGTGGCCGTCTTTGGCCAACCACTTCGCGAGCTTTCCGGCGAGGGTGGTCTTACCGGCACCCTGCAGGCCCGCGAGCATGATGATCGTCGGCGGCTTCTTCGCGAACTCGAGACGACGCTGCTGACCGCCGAGGATCGCGATGAGTTCCTCGTTGACGATCTGTACAACCTGCTGCGCCGGGTTGAGCGCCTTGTTGACCTCGTCACCGAGGGCGCGCTCGCGCACCTTGCCGGTGAAATCTTTGACCACGGACAACGCCACGTCGGCGTCGAGAAGAGCGCGACGAATCTCGCGAACTGTGCCGTCGACATCCGCAGCCGAAAGCTTGCCCTTGGTGCGGAGATTCTTGAAGGTCTCGGCGAGGCGGTCTGAAAGGTTTCCGAAAGTAGCCATGGTGGCTTTAGTTTAACCGGTCTTGCTGGTCACAATCGCACAGGCCGCGCACAGGCGGGCGTGGCGGCCTCGACTAGTCGTCGATCTCCACCGACACCGTGTCGCCGTTCACGTCAAGCGCAACGATGAGCAGGGTGTCGGTCTCATGCGGGCTGATCGAGTAGTCGAGCACGGCGAAGTGCTCCTCGCTGCCGCTGTTGTGCGGGTGGAAACCGATGCGCTGCAGGCGCAGAGAACGCAAGAAGTCGATCTGCTGGTCGCCAGAGCCCCAAATGAGCGCGTCGGAGAGCGCCTCGGGGCCGAGCTCATCGATCGACTGCTCGATGTACAGCGCGGTCTTCGAGTTTTCCTTGCTCAAATCGGCAACGAGCGACTCACGGGCCTGCGAGTCCAAGTCTTCGAGGGAACTGATCATCGCAGCGGCGATATCGAGGTTCTCAACCTTCACCGACTCCTCATCGGGAGCGTTCAAGTCAATGTCGACGTTCTGGTCGCCGAGTTCGGCGGTTTCAGACCAGTGGATGTCGCCGGCTCTGTCGCTGCCGAGTACACCGAAGAAGTCGTGTTCGATGGTCATGAGGGGTCCTATCCGACGAGTTTCTGTGCAAATACGTGAGGCGTGAAGCCGGTGAGGTCGTTGATTCCCTCGCCCTGGCCGACAAGCTTGATGGGGATGCCGGTCTTCTCCTGCACGGCCAGAACGAAACCGCCCTTAGCCGAGCCGTCAAGCTTTGTCAGAACGAGGCCGGTCACTCCGGCGTGCTCGATGAAGGCCTCGGCCTGGGCGAGCCCGTTCTGACCGGTCGTCGCATCGAGCACGAGAAGCACCTCGGCGATTGGCGCCTGTTTCTCGAGCACCCGGCGAATCTTGGTGAGCTCATCCATCAGACCGCCCTTGGTCTGCAGACGGCCGGCGGTGTCGATGATGACGATTTCGAAACCCTCCGCCTTGGCCCGCTCCACGGTCTGAAAGGCGACGGATGCCGGGTCTTGGCCCTGCGCCTGTGGCTTCACGATCTCGGCGCCGGCGCGTTCGGCCCAGGTGGCCAGTTGTTCGACGGCCGCGGCGCGGAACGTGTCGGCCGCGCCGATCAGCACGGTGCGGCCGTGCGTGCGCAGGAACTTGGCGAACTTGCCGATCGTGGTCGTCTTGCCGACCCCGTTCACGCCGACGACGAGCACGACGGCAGGGCGATCGCTGAGGGTCAGCGTCGGGTTCAACCGGGCGAGGCGCTCTTCGATGCCTTCGCGCAGCATCCGCTGCAGGTCGGCCGGGTCGGTCGTGTTGTACTTGGCGACCTTCGCCCGCAGATCGGCCACGACTGCGTCGGTGACGTCGGGGCCGAAGTCCGCGCGGAGCAGGGCATCCTCGAGGTCGTCCCAGGTCTCTGCGTCGATTGTCTTCTTCGCGAACATGCCGCGCAGGGCGCCGGAAAGTGACCAGGGGGTGCGATCTGCCATGGCTCTAGCCTACGGCCCCGGAACCTGGGGGCTGGCGCCGACGGGAGTGCCTGGTTATGCTCCGGGGTGCCGACTGCGAATCTCAGCCGACGAACCTCCATTCACCCACGATGAAAGGCCACGTCATGACGTTCACCTCCCACCACGAATCGGCTTTTGACGAGCTCGCCGAACTTCTCGACGGCACGGTGATTCGTCCGGGACAGGCGACCTGGGATGAGGCTCGGGCCGCATGGAATCTCGCGATCGATCAGCAACCTGCCGCCGTCGTCACGCCGAACCATGTGGAAGACATCGGCCACATCTTGAAGGCCGCACACGCCACGGGTCTGGATGTCTCGGTGCAACCGCGCGGGCATGGAGCGAACGGCGACCTGGCCGGGTGCATTCTGTTGCGCCCGACCGCGTTCGATGAGGTGACGATCCACGTCGAGGAGCGCTATGCGCGCGTCGGAGCCGGCGTGCTCTGGGGCACGTTCCTTCCCTCGCTCGAAGGAACAGGACTGATCGCGCTGGCCGGCACGAATCCCGACGTCAGTGTGGCCGGGTACCTGCTCTCGGGCGGTCACTCCTGGTTCAGCCGGTGGAA
This sequence comes from Leifsonia sp. YAF41, assembly GCF_052113185.1. Classification (NCBI taxonomy): domain Bacteria; kingdom Bacillati; phylum Actinomycetota; class Actinomycetes; order Micrococcales; family Microbacteriaceae; genus Leifsonia; species Leifsonia sp. YAF41. Next base: position 139,916 of record NZ_JBFRCS010000006.1, on the reverse strand, counting down.
GGGACTCGCCGCTCATTCGATCCGTGCCGTCGAACTCGTCGATGCCTCTGGTGAGCTGCGCAGGGTGACCGCGGAAAGCGACCCGGAGTTGTTGTGGGCCCTCCGCGGCGGAGGCGGATTGTTCGGCGTCGTGACGACGCTGGAGATCGACCTTTTTGAAGCACCCGACCTGTTCGGTGGCAAGATCATCTTCCCGGGCGTGACCGCCGAGGCCGTCTTCGAGCTGGCCGATGCCGTCATTCGCACCGCGCCCGACGAGCTGTCCCTCCTTCTCGGCCTCATCAACATGCCTGACGCCCCATTCGTACCGGAGCCGATGCGCGGGCAGACCTTCGCCAGCGTCGATGTCGTCTTCGTCGGTTCGGCCGCCGCCGGCGCCGCGCTGCTCGCGCCGCTCGTCAACGGCATCCCTCCGGTCGCCAACATGACTCGCCCGTTCACGATCGGCCAGCTCGGCGAGGTCGCCGCTGAACCCACCGATCCGAGCGGGGCGATCGATTGGTCCGCAACCCTGACCGATGCATCGGGATCGGTGTTGGCCGATGTCGCTGCCGGCTTCCGTGCCGCGACGCCGGCCGGTCTGACCTTGTTGACACTCCGACCGCTCGGCGGCGCCATCGCCCGCTCCGACCGCGACGCAACGGCAGTCGTCGGCCACCTTGATGCCCAGTACACGGTGTTCGCCGCAGCCATCATCATGGATCCGACGGCCGCTCTCGACCCCGACGCCCTCTTCGAACCGCTGGACGAGGCCGTGGCCGGACGCACCGTGCAGTTGACGGTGCCGACGTTCCTCACGCATGGTCAGGGATTGGCGGATGCCTATGGCGAGGCTGACCTCGCACGTCTGGCCGAGATCAAGCGGCGCGTCGACCCGCACGACGTCATCCGCAGCAACCGGGGGTTGCCGGCATAACCACCGGGCTCTCTACGACGCCTGCTCTTCGTCGCGCGCAAGACGCTGACCGACAACCGCTGACACGCCGTCCTGACGCATCGACACCCCATAGAGCGCGTCGGCGATCTCCATCGTGCGCTTCTGGTGCGTGATCACGATCAACTGACTCGTCTCACGGAGGTCCTCGAAAATGGTGAGCAACCGGCCGAGGTTGGCATCGTCGAGGGCCGCTTCAACCTCGTCCATGATGTAGAACGGGCTGGGCCGGGCCTTGAAGATCGCGATCAGGAGCGCCACAGCCGCGAGTGAACGCTCGCCGCCGGAGAGCAAGGAGAGCCGCTCGATCTTCTTGCCGGCCGGCTTGACCGAGACTTCGATGCCGGTGGTCAGCATATTGTCGGGGTCAGTCAGCCAGATGCTGCCGGTGCCGCCGGGGAACAGCACCGGGAAGACCTGGGCGAACGCCGCCTTCGTGTCGTCGAACGCGCTGGCGAAGATGACCTCCATCTTGCCGTCGATGTCGTCGATGATGGTCAACAGATCGGCCCGGGTCTTCGTCAGGTCGGCCAGTTGCTCCGTCAGGAACAGGTGTCGTTGTTCGAGCGCTGCGAATTCTTCGAGCGCGAGCGGGTTCACCCGGCCGAGTTGGGCGAATTTGCGTTCGGCATCGGCGAGGCGCTTCCGCTGTTCGTCCCGATCGAACGGGGTCGGCGACGCGTCGGCATCCGCCGGATCGGCGGCGGGAATCAGCTGGTCGGGACCGTACTCGCCCACCAACACTGCTTCGACGAGGCCCAGTTCGCTCTCGGCCCGTTCGAGCAAGCTGGAGAGATGCAGCTTCTTCTCATAGATCTGCAACTCGAGGCCGTGCACGTTCTCGGTGATCGCTTGCAGCCGATCGCGAAGCGCCGATTCTTCCGAGCGGAGGGCGACGAGTTCTTGGTTCTGACTGCTGCGCTCGGCTTCAGCACTCGTCAGCCGCACTCGTGCTTCCGCCACCGATGCGTCGACCGAGGCGAGAACGGCGGGCAGCGCCTCGGCGACGCCGGTCGCCGCATCCACCTGACGACGGCGGATGACCGCGCGCCTGGCCGCTTCTTCAGCAGCGGTGCGGTCCGCCTCCCGCTGCTTCGTCAGCGATTCACGGTGTGCCTCGGCGGCCGTGACCCGTTCGCGTGACGTTTCAACCTGCAACCGTGCCTCGACCTCGCGTTCGCGGGCCGTCTCAAGTTCGGCATAGAGGGCGTCGCGTGTGCTGACGTCGAGGATCGGTCGCGGGCGCGACTGGGCAACTTCACGTTCGGATTGAGCCGCAGCGACGGCCTTTTCGGCCTCGGCGACCGCGACGCTCGCAAGAGCCAGGCCCGCCGACAGCCGGTCGAATTCGGCGGTCGACGCCTCGATCTGCACGACGGCGCGGCTGAGCGTTGCGGTGTGCGCTGACCGACGCGCTTCGGATTCGCGAAGCGCACTCTCTGCCGTCGCGGACTGCTGTTTGTGGGACTGAAGAAGCGTGCGCTGCTCGGCCAATTCGAATCGCTCACGTTCGATGTCGTGCAGCACCGCCTCAAGCTTGTCTGCTGCGGCGTCGCGCTCCGCGATCAATTCGAGTTTGCTCTGTTTCGCCCCGGAACCCCCGCGCAACAGGTAGTCGGTCAGCACGTCTCCCGACCGGGTGATCAGCGTGATCGGGGTCGTGCTTCCCGCGACGGCGAGTGCCGCACCCAGCTGCGGGTAGGCGGCACGGGCCGCGGCGAGGTCGGCGGCGATCAGAGTGGTCGCCAGGATCCCCTGAACCCCTTCCGGAGCGTCAACGACGGAGTTCGCCGAAACAAGACCGGGAAGAGCCGGCAGTTCGTCCGCGATCGATGACGAGCCGCGCGCACCGTTCGCCTCAGCGACGATCAGGTCGACGCGGCCCAGGTCGGCATCCCTGGCGTGCTCGACGGCTTCGAACGCCGCGGTGCGCGTCTCGGCGAGCACGGCGTCCGCCAGTGTGCCGAGTGCTGCGGCAATCGCCGCTTCGAAGCCCGGCTGCACGTGAATGTGCTCGGCAACCAGCCCGCGGATACCCGCGAGCCCGGCGGCGATGACGGCGGAGGAACCGTCTTTCTGGTCGAGCGCAAGCGAGAGGGCGCTCCGGCGCGCAGCCAGGGCATCCCGTTCACGCTCTGCGGCGTGCACCGTTTCGCGGAGGCGTTCAATGTCGGCCTCGACGGTCACGATCGCCGCGTTGGCGCGTTCGGCGAGTTCGGCGACGTCGGCGTCGCCGGCCTCGGCCGAGGCGCTGTTCGCTGCAGTCTCAAGTTCGGTGATGCGCTCCTGGGCGGCCTGGCGCCTGGCCTCTGCGGCATCGAGCGCGTTCTGCTGGCGCAACACCTCACCCCGCACGGCGGCCAGGTGCGAGGCAGCCGAATCGGCCTGGCCGCTCAGCTTGGACACCTCGAGGTCGTGAGCGGAGACGCGGAGCGCCTGGGCGGCGATCTCCTCGTCGACCGCGTCCAATCGGCGGCGTACCGTCACGGTCACGGCTTGGGCGTCGATCCAGCCGGCCTCAGCCGTGGCGATGCCGGCGCGGAGCCGATCGATCTCGTCGGCGGCATCCTGCAGCATGGCCGACGTGACGCCGGGGCCCCGGTCCTGCGCCGGGGTTTCAGAGCCGAGCAGAGCCAGGCGCTGGTTGGCCAGTGTGTAGAGACCGCGCAGACGTTCTTGCACCGACTCGAGGCTGAAACTCGTGCGGCGCGCGGCGTCGACGGCGTCGCCGATCTGCGCCTGTTCCAGCCGCTGCACGCGCGCCTGCTTCTGTTCGAGCTGATCCTGCAGCACGATTCGTTCGGAGTGCCGTTCGCTCTCTGTGCGACCGTGGGTGTCGAGGGCCGTGCGGAGGGTGACAACATCATCGGCGAGCAGGCGTGCGCGCGCATCCCGCACCACCGCGGCGATTCCCTGTGCTGTGCGGGCCACTTCGGCCTGCGCACCGAGGGGCTTGAGTTGCCGGCGCAGCTCGCCCGCCAGGTCGTTCAACCGGGTGAGGTTCGTCTGCATCGCGTCGAGCTTGCGGAGGGTTTTCTCCTTGCGGCGCCGGTGCTTGAGAATGCCAGCTGCCTCTTCGATGAACCCGCGGCGGTCCTCCGGGCTGGCATGCAGAACCGCGTCGAGTTGCCCCTGCCCGACGATGACGTGCATCTCACGGCCGAGTCCGGAGTCACTCAGCAGCTCCTGCACATCCAATAGACGGCAGGTCTGGCCGTTGATCGCATACTCGCTGCCGCCGTTGCGGAACAGGGTGCGGGAAATCGTGACTTCCGAGTAGTCGATGGGCAAGGCGCCGTCGGCGTTGTCAATGGTGAGCGTCACCTCGGCGCGACCGAGCGGTCCGCGTGTGGAGGTGCCGGCGAAGATGACGTCTTCCATCTTTCCGCCGCGCAGCGTTTTCACGCCCTGCTCCCCCATCACCCAGGCGAGTGCGTCGACGACGTTCGACTTGCCGGAACCGTTGGGGCCGACCACACAGGTCACCCCTTGCTCGAAGGCGAATGTGGTCGATTGGGCAAACGATTTGAAACCCTTGAGGGTGAGACTCTTCAGGTACAACGCGCTCGCCCTTTCCTCTGGTGTGCTGGGGTGCAGGTCAACGGTACCCGACAGAGGGCCGGTGGGCCCTGAAGTGCGCGTCGTGTTCCGCCGAACGGGTGGTGTCCGTTCCCCCGCCGGGCTACGCTGTCACGCTATGGTCTCGTTCACCATCGAAGAGTTGCCGATACCGTCACGGCCAGGGGCATCCGGTTGGGCGGATTTCGCCGCATCCCTCGAGCTGCAGAACGCAGTCGAGGCCGAGGGCTACGGCACCGACGAGTTGACCTTTACCCCCGAAGAGCTCCTTCCCGGCTATCACCACCAGGAGTACGACCCGCGGCGCCTCTATGCCGTCAGGGTCGGTGACCACATCGTCGCCGGCGCCCGGACCGACGCCCAGGCCGAGGGAGGCGACGACTGCGTCTGGCTGTCGCTGTCGGTGCATCGGGACTGGCGCCGCCTCGGAATCGGTTCCGCCCTTGCCGCCCACGTGGAGGGTGTCGCCGCCGCCGAGGGACGCACCACGCAGTACGTCTACACGGTCTCCCCCGACGGCCCCGGCGATCGCCTGGCGGCACCGACCGGATTCGGATCCGTGCCCCGGGCGAATCCCGAGGTGAGGTTTCTGCTCGGCCGCGGCTACCAGCTCGAGCAGATCGAACGCGGAAGCCGGTTGGCGCTTCCCCTCGACCCCGCCGCGCTCGCCAAGCGGTTCACCGCTGCGTCGAGCACCGCGGGACCCGAGTACGTGGTGCTCGTCTGGGACGGCATGACGCCGTCACGCTGGCGAGCGGATATCGCGGTGCTGTACACGCGAATGAGTACCGATGCTCCGTCGGCCGGTTTGAACGAGCCGGAAGACGTGTGGAGCGTCGAACGCCTCGTCTCCTACGAACAGAAGCATCAGGCGAGCCCGCGCACGCTTCTGACCGCAGCCGCCCTGCACCGTCCGTCTGGCCGGCTCGTCGGCTTCACCGAATTGTCGGTTCCGCCGGACACCCGCCGCAGCGTCAGCCAGGAATCCACCCTGGTGCTCCGCGAACACCGCGGACACGGGCTCGGGATGCTGGTCAAGTTGGCCAATCTGCAGCACCTGGCCGAGCGACATCCGGGCCGGCCGGCCGTGACGACCTTCAACGCCGAGGAGAACCGGCACATGCTGCGGGTCAACGAGGAGCTGGGGTTCGTGCCGATGGGTTACGAGGGGGCGTGGAAGCGGGTCGTCTCGTAACCCATCCGCTGAACTAGTTCTTCGGCGTCGCCCGGCGAAGCGCCAGGAAGCCGCCGAGGGCCGCGAACGCCGTCGGAATCAGGAGCCAAGCGAAGATGCCGGCCGTGCCTTGCGCCACGAACCAGGTTCCGACCATGGGCCAGCTGCTGGTGTACGTGATCAGGGCGATACTGCCGAGAAGAAGCAGCGCGAACGAGACCCAGAAGACGAGCATTCCGGGCATCCGCCAGCGCATGTAGATCGTCGCCACGGATGCGCCGACGAAGAAGACGAGCATCTGCATCACGAAGAAGGCGAGCAGGTCGACGTACCACCCGCTTTGCCCGAACCAGAGGGCGTTGAACATGTAGGTGCCGATGAACCAGCCGTTCGTGAGCTGCTCGATCTGGGTCAGCAGGGTGAAGGCCACGGCGTTGAAGGCGGAAATCAGCACGAACAAGAGTGAGGTACCGAGATAGAACTCCCGCCGCGTCACGCTGAAGCCGAGGGCGAACGGAAATCCGAACGCGATCGACTGCACGGCCACAACGATGAGGTACCACTGCGGTGCGAGCACGGCCCAGCTGTAACGCTGGTTCTCCGTCGCTTCCACACCACCGAGTCCGTTCCCCGTGGCGAAGCCGATGATGTTCGAGATGATGATCGAAATCACAAAGGCGAACGCAACGATGAGCCAGGGAATCCCGATGTAGGTGCGGCGGTCGACGAGGTGCATCCGCACCACGCTCCAAATTCGCGTCAGGATGGAATGCTGTGGCGCCGTCACGACCGGATCGCTCATGCTCGGTGTCTCCCTCAGGTCTGACGGTACGGGGGTGGATGTTGTGGTCATGCTGAGGCGCTCCAATCTGCGGTGGTGCGTGAGCCGTCGCGCGCGGCAACGCCGCTCGGCCCTGTCGTCAATCGAACAATCAGCTGCTGCAGGGAGACCGGGCCCAGTTCGACTCCGGCCGCGGAGGCGCGGCGGTGATCCTCGCTGCTCAGACCGCCGACCGTTGCTGAGGCCAACCCGCCGATACGCTCGCGATGCAGCACGTCGCGGCCGACGATGAACGCATCGACATCGCTGGCGCGCCCGACGACGGTGCTGGCGCTGCCGCGCAACTCGTCGGCGTCCTGATCGAGCAGGATGCGTCCCTCATCGATGAGCAGCACATGCTCGAGCAGATTGCTCACCTCGTCAATGAGATGAGTGGAAAGGATGATGGTGCGCGGGTGCTCGGCATAGTCCTCGAGCAGGCGGTCGTAGAAGATCTGGCGCGCAACGGCGTCCAGGCCGAGGTAGGGCTCGTCGAAGAACGTGAGCGGTGCGCGGGAGGCGAGTCCGACGATGACCCCGACGGCCGAGAGCTGGCCGCGCGAGACCTTCTTGAGCTCGCGATTCAGCGGCACCCGAAAGTCGTCGACAAGCTGGGCGGCGAAGTCCGCGTCCCAGTTCGAGAAGAACCACGGCGCACTTTTCAGCACGTGCTTCACTTTGTATTGCTCTGGATACTTCTGGCTCTCTTTGATGAAACAGATCTGCTGCAACACCCGTGAGTTCTCGACGGGTTCTTCACCGAACACCGAGACACGCCCGCTCGTCGCGAACTGCTGACCGGTGAGCATCTGCATCACCGTGGTCTTTCCGGCGCCGTTTCGCCCGAGCAGACCGTAGATCTTGTTCGCTTCGACGTCGAAACTCACATTGTCGACCGCGGTAAACCGACCGAATTGCTTGGTCAGGCCGTCAACGCGCACGGCGGGAGGGTTTGTCATGCTCATGAGGACATCGCTTCTTTCTGTGTCGCGCCGCTCGAAGTCAGCGTCGGGCTGTTCTGGATCATCTCGGCCACCTGGTTCGGTGAGATGCCGAGCTTTGCTGCTTCGTCGAGCAGCGGCCGGAGGTAACGGCCCGGAAACTCGTCGGTGCGTGTAGTGACGAGTCGTTGACGCGCGCCGGTGGCCACGAACATTCCGATTCCCCGTTTCTTGTAGAGGATGCCGTCTTCGACCAGGCGGTTGACGCCCTTGCCTGCCGTGGCGGGGTTGATGCGATAGAACGCCGCGAACTCGTTGGTCGAGGGCACTTGACTCTCTTCGAGAATCACACCTTCGATAATGTCGTTCTCGATCTGTTCGGCGATCTGAACGAAGATCGGCTTGCCTTCTTCGATCAACGCTGGCCCGCTCTCTGGAGTGAAGATGGTTCATTGGTTAGTTACTTGCGTAACTAACCAACCATCTACGCTCGCGGATGTCAAGGGTCGCCGAAAAGTCCGTCGCGCGTGTCGAAAACCGCGACGCGCGATGAGCTCATCGCGCGTCGCGGTTTTCAGCCCGCGCGGCGCAGAATTACGCCATCGGGGACGAGCTCGCCCAGGCGCGGGTCAGTCCAGACGCGCGTCAGCGCAGACGCTGGCAGCGCGGACAGAAGTGCGAGGAACGATTCATAAACGACTCGCGCACGAGAATCGTGCCGCAACGCGGGCACGGCGTTCCGTGCTGCCCGTAGGCGTTGAGGCTGTGCGAGAAGTAGCCGGACTCCCCGTTCACATTCACGTATTGGGCGTCGAAGCTCGTGCCGCCTTCGACGAGCGCCTTGCCGAGAATCTCGCGCACGGCGGCCAGCAGCCGGGTCACCTTCGGGCGCGACAGCGAGTTCGCCGGCTGGGCATAGTGAAGTCGGGCAGCGAACAACGCCTCGTCGGCATAGATGTTTCCGATCCCGCTGACGAGAGCCTGATCGAGAAGGGCCCGTTTGATCCCGGTGTTCTTGCGGGAGAGCGCCAGTCCGAAGCCGGCGGCGGAGAAGGCCGGATCGAGCGGGTCGCGTGCAATGTGCGCCACCTGCGACGGGATGAGGTGCGCCCACTCCCCCGGAGTGGTGGCATCACCACTGAATCCGCCGACGAACCCATCGCGGGTGGGCAGCATCGTGTCGACAGCCATACTGCCGAAGATGCGCTGGTCGACGAAGTTGAGCCAGAGCTCACCATGGTCGGGATGATCGAGGTGCAGACGGATGCGCAGCATCCGGTCACCCTCGGCGCCCGGGTTTCGAAGCAGCACTTGGCCACTCATCCCCAGGTGCATGACCAGGGCCTGACCGGAGGCGAGCGGAAGCCAGAGAAACTTGCCCCGCCTCACCGCGGCGTGCACGCGCTGTCCCTCGAGGGCGTTCACGAAGGATTCGCTGCTCCCGGCATGCCGACGAAGCGATCGGGGCTCGAAGATCTCGACGCCGGCAATGACCGCCCCGGTGACCGCCGGTTCGATACCGGCGCGCACGACCTCAACTTCGGGCAGTTCGGGCACGCGTCGCCTCAGTTGCGACCGAGGAGGGCGCAGGCTTCGAGAGCCGCGGCCATCTCAGCGTGCTTCTTGCTGGTTCCGTGACCCTCGGCACTGACCAGAGAACCGACCGTGACCGTGGCCACGAAGACCTTCGAGTGGTCGGGTCCGCTCTCGGTGATCGTGTAAACGGGTACACCGGCGCCACGATGGGCCGCGAGTTCCTGCAGCGTCGTCTTGGGGTCCATCGAAGCGCCGAACCGCGTCGGATCGGCCTTCAAGGGCGCGATCAGACGCATGACGAGTTCAGTCGAGACGTCGACCCCGGAATCGAGGTAAACGGCACCGATGAGGGCCTCGACGGTGTCGGCAAGGATCGACGCCTTCTCGTTACCGCCGGTGAGCATTTCGCCGCGGCCCAAGCGGATGTATTGGCCGAGACCAATGCTCCGCGCGACCTCGGCCAACGCAGCACTCGAGACGAGACTTGCCCGGCGCTTGGCGAGATCGCCCTCATCGAGATGAGGGTAATCCCGGTACAGCATGACCGTGACGGCCTGCCCGAGAATTGAATCGCCCAGAAACTCGAGTCGCTCGTTGGTCGGAATTCCGCCATGTTCATAGGCGTAAGACCGGTGTGTGAGCGCGAGCTCTAAAAGTTGCGGGTTAATCGACACACCGAGGGTCGTCTGGAGCGACGAGCCCTCGGCCTGCATACCGGTCATGACTGGTATACCGAAAAGTATCGACTAAACGTCGGCGACCTTGCGGCCCTTGTACTCCATGAACAGCGGGGTGCCTGCGGAGTCTTCGACAACCTTGGCGCGGTGCGGGAGGCTGTAGGTGACCTTGCCGTTTTCGAGCGTCTTGACCAGCGTGGGGGCCTCGGCCTTCCACTGTGAACGACGCGCGTGGGTGTTGCTTCGTGACTGCTTCCGCTTCGGAACTGCCATGACTACTTCTCTTCTCTATCTGTTTCAGCATGAATGTCTTCATCCGTGCCGATGTCTTCGAAGGCTTGGAATCCCGCAAGCGCGGACCACCGGGGGTCGCGCACTTCTTTCGGTTCAAGTACCGGGGATTCGGCAAGCCGCTGCCCGGTCTCCATGTCGAGACCTGGGCAATCCCGCCGGCAAACCGGCTGGAAAGGCAGTGACAAAACCACTGCATCCCTGATCAGAGGTTCAAGATCCACGTGGTCATCTTGAACTTCAAACTCAAAAGCTTCGTCTAAAGAGTACGCGAAAAGCTCCTGAAAATGAACTTGACGCGGGAACTCGATGTCAATCAGGCATCGGCCGCAGATTCCGGATGCCTGTGCAGACAGATCTGCGGTCACCAGAATGCCGTCGTGGATCGTTTCCAGGCGCAGGTCGGTGGCCATGATTGAGCCGGCTTTAACGGACACGAGTCCTTCACCGAGGTCTTCTGGAACCACGAGATCGAGGTGGCGCTCGTGCATCGAGCCTGGCCGATTGATGAGGTCACGCACTTCGACCGTGTATGGCGTTTTCTTGAACTTGGTCACGAGATCTAATTCTACGCTTCTCAAGATGGGAGCTTGCTCGGGTCAGGGCGGGCAGCGCCTCGGCCCTGCGGGAGAAGCGAAGCCGGCAGCAGCGTCGCGAGAAGACGGGTGAAGCGTGAGGCGCCGGAGTGAAGTGCGCCGACCACGAGCAGAACGTCGTGTTCTCGTTCGACACCGCTTGTTCGATCGTCCCCGCGAGGGCGGCGATCGTATCGTTCCCGCTCCTCCTCGACGAGCAGTCGCTCCAGCGCGGCTCGCTCCTCGGCACCGGTCATCGCCGGCATGTCGGCCAGTCGCGCCGCGAAAGCTCGCGGGGATTCCGTGCTGTACACGCCGATGCGGTGATCCCGTGCGGTGTCGGTGAGTTCCAACCAGGCCACACCGGCATTCGCGTCGCCGGATCTGATCAGAGCGCGGCGGCGGGCGCGGCGCAGCTGGCGGACGACCAGCGGCACAAGCAGCAGCAGCAGCACGGCGAACACCGCGCCGGTCACCTTCCCCACCGTGTCGATCGTCTGCGCCTGAGCGGCTTCAGCAGGAATTGCCGTGCTCTGGCCCTGCCCTGGCTTGTCGGTCGGGCGCGGAATCGACGACGGCGCCGCGGGGCTCTGCGTGCTCCCGGCGGGTGCCGGCTGATTGGGCCTGGCGTAGGCGGGCACGGTTCCGCGGCTCGGCGTCGGCTCAAACGGAACCCAGCCGATTCCGACGAAATACAGTTCCGGCCACGCATGCAGGTCGTGCGAGTCGACGGTGTACGTGCCGGCCGACGCCCCGGCGTTGGATTCGCGGGATCCCGGAAGGTAGCCAACGGCCACCCGGGCCGGGATGCCGAGCGTGCGAGCCATGATGGCCATCGCCGAGGCGAAGTGCACGCAGTATCCGGTCTTCGATTCCAGGAAGGCACCGATGACCTGGACTCCCCCACTTTCGGCGCCATTCACGACGGGAGCCTTGGTGTCGTAGCTGAATCGGTAGCTCCGTAAATAGTCCTGCAGGGCCACAGCGGAGTCGTAGGTGGTCGTCGCGCCTGCTGTCACGCTCTGTGCGGTCTCATCGATGATGGCGGGCCGCGGCGACGGCACGTCGAGCGAGCCGAGGATGTCCTCGGGATAGCTTGTGCTCGCGGCGCGCAGCTGTTCAGCTGTCGGCTCGAGTTGCAGCGCCGTGACGGTGTACCGCTGGCCCCTGGTGGTGCTGTTCGAACTGGTGATCACCTCTGCCGAGTCGTTCCAGAACCATCGGCCGTTCAAACCATCGACCGCAACAGCGGGCGACGRCGCCGGAAGCCAGGTCGTCGCCACCCCGTCGATGTCAACCTCGGTCCTCGACTCCGACGTCTTGACATCTGGGCCGAGCCCGGGGGGCCGGGTGATCTCGTCGATGGAGAGGCCGGTGCGCCCCGGAGGAGACCCGGACGTCCAGGTGGTTCCGACGAAACGGTCCAGGGTCAGCAGTTTGAAGTACGGAAGGGTCGTGGCCGTCGTCGTGTAGTGAAGTACGGGGCTCGGATCGGGTCGGCGCAGGTCTTTGCCGATGTCGACCAGGGGGCTGACCCCGGAACCGAACAACAGCCCGCCGGTTCCGTTTCCCACCAGCGGGCCCGCCCCGACCGGCGGGAAGACGATGCTGAGCATCAGCGCGGCAACAATTCCGATTCCGCCGACGACAAGCGAACCGCCGACGCGCCACTGCTCCACGCGCCGTCGCACTCGCTGATCGACCATGAGCAGGGCCAGGAAGGCGGCGGCGGCCAGCATCAACGCCACCACAGACGCTCCACCATCGATGAGCAGGCCGGGCGCAGCCAGCGGAATCAACATCGGCACCCCCGCCAACGCGGGGGCCCGCCAGGCGATTGCGCAGGCATCCATCAGAATCGCGAGGAGTCCGGCCCCGACGATGAGCAAGAACATAATGCCGGCATCGACGTCTGCCGGAACGTTCTGCACATAGATCGAATCGATGCCCTCCCCGACCAGGGCGTCCAGCCGGTCAATCGTCGCCGTCGTCGGAATCAGCCAGAGCAGACCACTGCCTCGACCGAAGAACAAGGTGATGAGCATCACGAAGACGCCGACCTCCGCGAGCACGGTCAGTCGGGGGCCGAGTCCGCGCGCGCGGAGGAGTCCCCCGGCGCCGAGAACCACTGCGGCGGTGACCACCATCGGCAGCCACCATCCGGTGCCGTCGAGGATCGCGCCGAGGGCTCCGCAACTGACCGCGAAGAGAACCAGCAGGGCTGCAACGATTGGCCACTGGGCGTCGGGTACCCGCCGCTTCCTGCCGCGTGCGGCTCGTTCGCGCGCAGATTCTTCGGTGGCCTCCGGAGGCCGCACGACGGCCGGAGAACCGGGAGGTGCTTGCACCGGGATCATTTCTCGACCTTGCGCACACTCATCGCCTGCTCCCAGGCCCGACCGAAGTCTTCTTCGCGATGCACGGCCACGCAGAGCCAGCCGGAGTCGGCCAACCGATCGATCATCTCTTCTGACACGGTGTCGAGCACGAAGGCAACGGCGGGGTCGGCATGCACGCGCAGAACGTCGAGGGTGTGGACATCCTGATCGTCGACCGCCGACAGAATGGCGAAGGTCGGTTCGAATCCCCGATCTGCCGACGATTCTGTGCGCCGCGGGCCCGCGGGAGAACCATCGACCGGCGCGGCGACCGGAACAATTCCGGCCAGACCCTCGAGCAGGACACGATCGCCGTGCAGACCGGTGTAGGTCGCGGGTACATCGCCGTGGAGGGCTGCCGCATCACTGCCGGGCCCGTCGGCGCGCAACTGACTCTGTCCGAGTTCAATGACCTCGAGGCGGTAGCCTGCCTCCAGCAGATGCACACCGATCGAGGCAACGAACTCGATGCTCAGCTCGAAGGCGGAATCGCCGGGGTTCATCACATCGAAATCGCGGGAGGAGTTGGCGGCCTCCGTCGTGTCGAGCACGATCCGCACCGACGGGTTGCTGCGTTGTTCCTCTTGTCGCACCATGATCTCGCCGCGCCTGGCCGTTGCCGGCCAATTGACCCGCCGCATCGGATCCCCCGGGCGATACTCCCGCGCGATGAGTTCATCCGCGTGCGGATTATGGTGGCGTTGCAGCTCGTGGTTTGCTCCGTCGCCGCCGACGACAGACAGCCCGCTGCCCGGAAGCCACGCGACGCGCGGCGTCACGACCAGGTCGTTGGCCGACCCGCAGGGCCGTTGCGAGAACGCCAAGCCGAACGGGTCAAACCGGGTGAGCACGAGTGGACCGACGTCGTAGACGCCCCGCTCGTCGGGGGTGAGGGTGTAGTCGACGGTGACGGTCTGCGGCCGGTGCGGCGCGCCGCCCAGCACCCCCTGGAGTCCCGGGAGCACGGCAGAATCCGGCCCGAGCAGCCCTGCGGACGTGAGCTCTGTCCAACGGATGCCGTTGAGGGGACCCGCCGACAGATTCTGCAGCCGCACCGACACCGACGCCGACGACCCCGCAGCGACGACGGGCGGCCGAAACACGCGAGTGATCTGCACCCGCACCGGCCGTAATCCGACCACGACCGCCGCGACGACGGGAACAAAAACGAGCACGCTCCCAATGAAGAGCAGGTCCTGACGTCCGAGCAGATAGGCGACGGCCAGAATTGCGGCAGCCACGATGAGAAAGACTCTGCCGCGCAAAGTCAGCCGCGGAAACCAGACCGGAACCGCCGGTCGCCGTCGTGGGGACATTGTCGTCAGCGCGCGACACTCACCGGAACAGGTGTCGCCGCAAGGATTCGCAGCACGATCTCCTCGATGATCGGCGCGCTGTCTTGGCGATGGTGGCCGACGGCCCGGCTGGTCGGCATGAGACGGTGCCCGAGCACCGCGACGGCCAGGGAGTCGATGTCGTCGGGCAGAACGTAGTCCCTCCCATGCAGGGCGGCCTGGGCCTTTGCCGCTCTGATCAGTTGGAGAGTGGCGCGCGGGCTCGCCCCCAGCCGGAGGTCACGATCATCCCGCGTGGCGCGTACGACCGCCACCACGTATTCCTTGACTGCGCTGGAGGCAAAAACGTTGCGGGCGCCCACCATCATCGCTTTCAACTCCTCGACCGACACGACCGCTCCGATCTCAGACAGCGGGCTCGTGGTGTCACGGGAATCGAGCATGGCCAGCTCCGACGAGGTGTCGGGGTAGCCCATCGAAATCCGGGCCATGAACCGGTCACGTTGTGCTTCGGGCAGCGCGTAGGTGCCTTCCATCTCGATCGGGTTCTGGGTGGCGACGACAGTAAAGGGGCTCCCCAGCGGGTAGGTGACACCATCGATGGTGACCTGGCGCTCTTCCATGCATTCGAGCAGAGCCGACTGCGTCTTCGGGCTTGCCCGGTTGATCTCGTCGCCGATAACGATGTTGGCGAACACCGCGCCGCGCTTGAACTCGAACCGCCGCTCGGCCTGATTGAACATCGAGACGCCCGTGACGTCGGAGGGAAGCAGATCGGGGGTGAACTGGATGCGACTGACGCTGCAGTCCACGGAGGCGGCCAAGGCTTTGGCCAGCATTGTCTTTCCGACACCCGGCACATCTTCGATCAGGAGGTGACCGCCGGCCAGCAGCACCGTCAGCGCCGTATGCACCGCGGCCGACTTGCCATCGATGACCTTTTCGACGTTGCGGATGATGCGGGCCGCAGCCGTCTGGATCTCAGCGACGGCCGGGATCGAGCCATCAGCGAGCCGGGAGGAACTCACCCCGTGTGTGCTCCCGGCCGGTTCCCCTCCCTGCGCGCCGCGCACCGCCGCATCCTCGACAGAAACAGCGACGTCCCGGCCGACTCCCTGGTCGGTCGAGACGGGAAGCGAGCCCGGGTTCACACGCGCACCTGCTGCAGGTAGCGGGCGACATTCGACGGCACATAGGGGGCGATGTCACCGCCGAGCGAGGCGACCTGACGCACGAGGGAACTTGAGACGTGGGCGTGGGCCGGGTCGGGCAACAGAAAGATCGTCTCCACCGATGCCAGGTTGCGGTTGACGATGGCCATCGGGGTTTCGTAGGCCACATCAACCTGCGAGCGGATGCCTTTGACGAGAACACTCGCGCCGACTTCCTGGCAGTAGTCGACCAGCAGACCGACGCTCCAGGAGGCGACGACGATGTTGCCGGGCAGCTCAGCCTCGGCGATCGCCTCCTCCAGCAGGGAGACCCGCTGGGTGATCGGCAGCAGCGCCGACTTGCCGGGGTTGTGCACAACGAGAACGTGAAGCTCATCGAAGAGGCCGGCGGCCCGTCCGATCACATCAAGGTGCCCGAGGGTGACGGGGTCGAAAGAACCAGGGACGACGGCGATCCTGTGCATAGGGATCACACTAGCGCCACCGGTAATCCACCGCTTCGTTCAGAGGCAACCTCCAAGCTTGAGCGTGTCCGCACAGAAGCGGGCGGATGCGATGAACTCGCGACCGCCCGCCCTGCTCGCCCTGCCCGGTGGCACTCGAAATCAGCGCACCGGGTTCCGGCCCCGGTGCTGCCTCTCAGCCGTATTCGGGGAGGGCGATCGCGTCGGACTTGTCGAGCAGTCGAGCGACGAGCTGGCGCATCGGCCAGTGGTGCATCATCCGCGCCGAGAGCACCCGCATCCGGAGCATGAAGCGCCCCTTCGGAAGGAAGCCGTTGACGCCGCCCGGGGGCAGCGTGTGGGACGCGGCGACATACGGCCGCATGACCTTCTCGTAGCGCGAGAAGGCCGCGGCGTGATCCCCCTGTGCACGGCCCAGCTCACCGGCCAGCACGTACGCGCCGACCAGGGCCAAGCTCGTGCCCATGCCCGTGAGCGGCGAGCCGCAGTAGCCCGCATCTCCGAGCAGCGCGACCCGGCCGCAGGACCAGCCCTCCATATGCACCTGGCTGACTGTGTCGAGGTGAAAGTCGTCATCCGCATCGGCCGCCGCGAGCAGCTCCTCAGATCGCCAGCCCATGCCCGCGAAGACCTCGTGCAGAAGACGCTTCTGGCTGGCGACGTCGCGCCGATCGACGTCCACTCCGGTGTCGGCAAAGGCGAGCATGGCCTTGGCGGTGCCGCCTCGCTCCGGCCGAAGGGCGAGCATCCTGCCGGGCTCGTTGTACATGTCGAACCACGAGTCGAGTGGTCCGGCATCCCAGACCGTGCAGTAGCCGAGGTAGGCGCCGAGGTGGACCACGAACTGGGACTCCGGACCGAAGGCGAGCGATCGCACACCCGAGTGGATCCCATCGGCTCCCACGACGAGGTCAAAGGTGCGTGTGAGCCCGCTGAGGAAGGTGACGGCGACGCCGTCGACACCGTCCGACAGCGCCGTGATGCGGTCGCCGAAGATGATCTCGGTGTGCTCCTCGACGAGGTCGTGAAGGATCTCCGTGAGGTCGCCTTTCATGATCTCGATCTCGGTCACCGGACTGCCGTCGCCGACGAACAGATCAGCGGGCATCGTGGCGAGCTCCCTGCCGGTTCTGTCGATGTAGCGCAGCCCCTTCTCGTGCACGATGCGTTCTCGAACGCGCGGCATGATTCCCATACGCTGCGCGACCACCTCGCCGAGACCACGGAGGTCGACGGCCTGTCCGCCGAGTCGAAGATCGGGCGCTTGCTCGACGATCGTGGACCGAATGCCCTGCCGGTGCAGCCAATGCGCGAGGGCGGGCCCTGCGATCCCTGCACCTGAAATGAGTACACTGTATTCGTTCATAGCTCGAACGGTAGTACAAGCAATGTACGCCGTACAAGTGTTCTAGTTGTGAGGGTGGTGTACTAGTACGGTGCGTGTGACTTCTCAGAGCATTGCGGCGGAGATCGCCAAGCGGATCGTGTCGGGAATTCTGGGCCCCGGCGATCGAGTCCCTTCGGCGCGCGGGATCACCAAGGAGTGGGGCGTCGCAATTGCCACCGCCACGAAGGCGCTTGCGCAGCTGCAACTGCAGGGGCTCATCGTGTCGACGCCGGGCATTGGGAGCGTGGTCGCATCGCCGGCCGCCCCGTCGCCGGCACACCTGTCGACCGAAAGGGTCGTGGCGGCCGCCATCATGATGGCGGATGCGGAAGGCATCGATGCGATCTCGATGCGACGCATCGCCGCCGAGCTTGGCACCTCGACGATGTCGCTGTACCGGTATGTCGAAAGCAAGGACGGCCTCGTCCTGCTCATGATCGATACGGTGCTCGGGGAGGATTCCTTCCCACCCCCGTCGGACTCGGACTGGCGTGCCGATCTGGAGGTCTCCGCCCGGTTGCAGTGGGCGGGCTTTCTGCGGCATCCGTGGCTCGCCGGCGTGATGTCAATCACGAGACCACAGCTCGTGCCGAATGGATTCCGTTATACGGAATGGTGTTTGCGAGCACTCGCTCCGCTTGAGTTGAGCATGGAGTTGATGATGTACATCAGCGTCATCGTCTTCAGTCACGTCAAGGGGATGGCGATCGACATCGCCTCCGAGGCCGAGCAACAGCAAGACACGGGTCTCACAGCCGACGAATACATGACGACACGATCCCCAGACATCGCGGCGATGGTATCGCCGCAAGACCTCCCGCTGCTCGCCTCCCTGGTGCGATCAGACGACTTCGACCTTGACCTGAACGCCTTGTTCGAATTCGGGCTCCAGCGATTGCTCGACGGAATCGAAGGCTGGCTCGCCCGTACGCCTGTCGTCGACAACACGACCCCCAGCGCAAAGAAGCCCCTGGCCCCCGGGGAAGCCTGATCGTTCGTCGCTCCCCCGTCGGAGAGCACGACGGGCTGAGACGCGACTCAGCCCTTGCGGAGCCAGGAGCGCTCAGACTCATCGAGCCGGCGGCGCACCGCTGCGGCCAGGGGCGGGATGCTCGACAGATCGGGATCGTCCCCGATGAGTTCGTGTGCGTGGGCACGGGCCTGGGTGATCAGCTCGCCATCCGTGGCGACGCGAAGCAGCCGCAACGACGACTTGCCACCTGACTGCTCGCCACCCAAAACGTCACCTTCCCTCCGCAGCGAGAGGTCGGCCTGGGCCAGTTCGAAGCCGTCGAGAGTGGATGCGACGGCATCGACGCGCTCCCGGGCGAGGGAGTCGGCCGACGCGGTGGTCACGAGCAGGCAGAGCCCCGGGATCTCGCCTCGCCCCACCCGTCCCCGCAACTGGTGCAACTGAGAGACGCCGAAGCGATCGGCATCCATCACGACCATCGCCGACGCATTGGGCACGTCGACGCCGACCTCAATCACCGTCGTCGCCACGAGGATGTCGATGTCACCCGCGGCGAACGCACGCATCGTCATGTCTTTCTCGTCGCTCGACATCCGACCGTGCAGCGGCTCGATCCGTGCGCTGGCGAGCTCAGTCTTGGCGCGCAACTCGGCGAGCAACCCCTCGACGGTGACCGGCGGCGTCTTCACGTCGTCGCCCTCACCGGCCGGCAGGGTCTCCTCCCCCGGCTCCCGTAGCTTGGGCGAAATTGCGGAACAGACGACGAAGGCCTGGCGACCCTGTGCGAGCTCTTCGGCGAGCCGCGTCCAGACGCGCATCGACCAGGCGGGTTTTTCGGCGAGTGGTACGACGAAGCTCTCGATCCCTTGGCGCCCGGCCGGGAGTTCGGCGATGGTGCTGACATCCAGGTCGCCGAACACGGTCATCGCAATGGTGCGCGGGATCGGAGTGGCCGTCAACACGAGCACGTGCGGCGGCTGGGCGCCCTTCAAACGCAGGGCCTCACGCTGTTCGACCCCGAATCTGTGCTGTTCGTCGACGACGACGAGGCCGAGGTCGAAGAAGTGAACCGTGTCGCTGAGCAACGCGTGGGTGCCGATGACAATGCGCGCCTGGCCGGACACCGTACGCAGCAGCGCCTTCTTGCGGTCGGCGGCCGGAAGCGCTCCGGTGAGCAGAGTCGGCATGAGCTCGGCCGCGCGGTCGGGTCCGAGCATGCGCACGATCGAGCGAAGATGTTGTGCCGCGAGCACCTCGGTCGGCGCAAGAAGGGCGGATTGTCCGCCGGAATCGGCGACCGCGAGCATGGCGCGCAGCGCGACGACCGTCTTTCCCGAACCCACCTCACCTTGCACGAGACGGTTCATCGGACCGCTCTCGGCCAGGTCGCGGGCAATTTCGCCGCCCACCTGGCGCTGGTCGCCGGTCAACTCGAACGGAAGGGTGGCGTCGAAGTGATCGAGAAAACCGCCGGGCGTCGGCACGCGAGGCCGCGTCGCCCGCCCGCGGGCCGCATTGTGCTGCAGTACGAGCGCGCACTGCAGAACGAACGCCTCGGTGAACTTGAGCGTGTCTCTGGCCCCGCGCCAGTCGGCATCCGTTGCCGGGCGATGGATCTTCTCGAGGGCGTCGCGCTGAGTGAGCAGTGAGCGTTCGGTGCGCAGGGCACCGGGCAGCGGGTCGGGCAGCGGGCCCAAGGCGTCCAGCACCAACGCCACGGTCTTCGCGATCTGCCAGCTGGCCACTGTCGAGGTGGCCGGGTAGATCGGAATCGGCGCCTCGACCCAGCGCCGTTGTGCATCACTGTCGCGCGGAGGTGCCTCGGCGTCGTCGGTGAAGAGTTCGTAGTCGGGGTGCGCCAGTTGGAGAGCGCCCTTGTAGTCCGTCACCTTGCCGGCGAAGATGCCGCGCATGCCGCGGCGCAGCGCTTCGGCGCGCCACTTCTGGTTGAAGAAAGTCAACGTGAGAATGCCGTTGCCGTCGGAAATCTTGACCTCGACGATGGACCCGCGCTTGGACTTCATCTCCCGGAGATTGACCGACAGCACCTCGGCAACGATCGTGACGCTCTCGCCGCGCGGCAGCTCGTCGAGCGCAGTCAGCTCGCCGCGACGGGCGTAGCGACGCGGGTAGTGGCTGAGCAGGTCACCGACGGTTTCCATGTCGAACGCCTTGGCCAGTGCCTGGGCCGTGCGACCGCCGACGACGGCCGAGATCTTGGTGTCGAGGGTGGCGTCATAGATCAGCGGCTTGGCGGGTCCGGAGGCGTGCGCCGAAGGCTCGGCCGACGGGTTGGGCAGAATCGGCGCAGCGTCAGTCACCCCCCTATCTTTTCATTCCCCACCTCGCTCTGCCGATAGGCTCAAAGAGAGATGACTCGAATTGTCGCCGGTTTCGCCGGCTCCCTGACCTTGGCCGTTCCGAAGACCGGCACCCGCCCCACCAGCGACCGTGTGCGCGAAGCGATCTTCTCGGCGCTCGACGCGCGCGACGCCATCAGCCACACCCGCGTGCTCGACCTCTACGCCGGCTCCGGCGGCCTGGGCCTCGAAGCCGCCAGTCGCGGAGCACGTTCTGTCGTGCTCGTCGAGAAGGCCTCGAGCGCCGCCGCAATGTGCCGCAAGAACACCGAGGCCGTGTTGCGGATGGCCCCCTCACGCGACGCCCCCAAGATTTCGACAACCGGTCAGTCGGTGCAGGCCTTCCTGAACTCGGCCACCGGCGAGTTCGACCTGGTCTTCATCGACCCGCCCTACGACCTCGACGAGGCCGAGCTGACCCAGAACCTAGCGGCGCTGGCTCCCCTGCTCTCCGAGGACGCCCTCGTGGTTCTGGAGCGTGGCTCGCGCTCGCCCGAGCCCGTGTGGGGCACCGGCCTCGTGCCCTCGCGTCGCAAGGCCTACGGCGAGACGATCGTCTGGTACGTGGAGCCGGCCCTCCCCGACGCCTGATCTGCTGACTGGCTCACGCCTGACCTCACCATCTGACCGTGCGCATCCGCCCATCACACGTCGCCGAGTTTGACCGTTCCGGTCGAAGTACCCCGGCACGCCAGGGTGTTTCGACCGCAAGTGTCAAACTCGGCGCGAGGGATTAGCCGACCGCACCGTTCCAACCACGGTAGGGGTCCCAGCCATTCTGGTCGTGCGGGGCACCATCGACGAGAATCGATCCCACCTTCGCCGTGACGATCCCGATCGCCCGAAATCCGGTGGGCAGCGGCACGTCGGCGGGGAACGTCGCGAGCAGACCGTGGTCTTCGCCGCCGCCGAGCGAGACCTCGATGCGCTCCCCCAGCGTCGATGAGTCGAAATCGATGCCGACGCCGCTCGCACGGGCGATCCGTCCGGCGTCGATGGCGAGCCCGTCGGAGACATCCAGCATCGCCGTGGCCCCGCCGATCGCGGCGACCGGGCCGAGCACGACGGGCGGTTCGGGGCGAAGCTGGGCGTTGAGGGCCTCGGGATGCGCGAGCTTCAGTTCGGCCGCACGCGCGGCATCCGGGTTGCCCGCCTCGTCGACACCGTGCCGAAACAGCAGTTCGAGACCGGCCGCCGCGGCGCCCAGGCGACCGGCGATCGCCACGACATCGCCGGGACGCGCGCCCGAGCGCAGAACCGGGGCGCGCCCGCCCAGATCGCCGAATGCCGTCACGGCCAGGGTGAGGGTGTCCGACGCCGACAGGTCGCCTCCAACGACCCCACAGCCCGGGGACAGGGCTTCGCAGCAGGCTCGCAGTCCGTCGGCGATGCCCTCGATCACGCTGATCGGTGTGTGCGGGGGCGCCGCGATGGCCACGACGAGCGCCGACGGTGTCGCACCCATGGCCGCGACATCCGAGAGGTTGGTGGCCGCAGCCTTCCAGCCGAGGTCGTTCGGCGTCGACCAGGCCAGCCGAAAGTCAGGACCGTGGATCATCATGTCGGTGGTCACGACGAAGCGCCCGTCCGGGGCGGCGATCACCGCCGCATCGTCGCCGGGGCCGAGCAGTTCGGCGTCGGCGTGCGGCAGACGTGGAAAAATGCGCGCAAGCACTTCGCCCTCGCTCAGGTCGGCCAGGGTCAGCGTGTCGGCACTGGCCGATCTCGGCGAAGGAGGGGTGCTCGCAGCATTCGTCATATCTGAAACGGTAGCCTGAAAGGGATGACTCTCCGATTCCGCGCGCGCCACGCCGCACTCCGCCCTGCCGCACTCGCGGCCCCCGTTCTCTTCGTCGGCGCCCTGCTGCTCTCTGGCTGTGCCGCGGCCGTTCCGATGCAGCCGGCTCCCGACGCGACGAACGCGAAATGTGCCGATGTCGTCGTTCATCTGCCCATCTCCGTCGCCGACAAGGCAGAACTCGAGACCAATGCGCAGGCGACCGGCGCGTGGGGGGAACCCGGCGCTTCGGCGATTCTGCTGCACTGCGGTGTGGACGTTCCCGGGCCGACGACTCTGCCGTGTGTGAGTATCAACGGCGTCGACTGGATTGAAGACGATGCCGACGCCCCGCTCTACCGGTTCACGACCTATGGACGTGAACCCGCCGTCGAGGTGGTCGTCGACTCGAAGGCCGTCGCCGGGTCAACCGTGCTGGCCGACCTCACCAACGCCGTCAGCGTCATCCCGGCCACTGGAGCGTGCCTCGGCGCCGATGACGTGACGCTCCCCTCAGACGCGCCGACCCCGTAGCACCCGTCAACGTCAACAGCCCCCGATCCGTGATCGGGGGCTGTTGACGTACCTGTGATGAATCGGGTCGAAGGCTACGATCCGTGCCCGACCCGCGCGAGCGCCACCTCGATCAGCTCATCGATCAGCTGCGGGTAGGTGAAGCCGCTGGCCAACCAGCACGTGGGGAACATCGAGATCGGCGTGAAGCCCGGCATCGTGTTGAGCTCGTTGACGACCCAGCCGTCGGCGGTCAAGAAGAAGTCGACACGGGCGAGCCCCGCGCCGCCGATCGCGTCGAACGCGCGAATCGCCAGCGCCTGCATCTCGGCCAGCTCCGCAGCGGAGAGATCGGCCGGGCAGACCAGGTCGATACCGGCCGCCCCCTCATACTTGGCGGCGAAGTCGTAGAAGTCGCGACCGCTGACGATGACCTCACCGGCGACGGATGCCCGGGTGGGCGTTCCCGGTCGGTCCTGCAGCACGGCGACCTCGATTTCGCGCCCGACCAGGCCCGATTCGATAAGCACCTTGTGGTCTTCGGCGAACGCCGTCGCCAACGCCTCGGCCAGCTGATTCGGAGTCGACACCTTGCTCACGCCGACACTCGACCCGGCGCGGGCCGGTTTCACGAACGCGGGAAGACCGAGTTCGGTCAGCGCCTGCTCTGCCAGCGTGGAGTCGGCCGCGTGCGCGTCAGCAGTGATCGTGCGCCACGGCGCCACCGGTACCCCCGCCTGCATCAGCACCGTCTTGGTGAAGTGCTTGTCCATGCCGAGCGCCGAGGCGAGCACGCCGGAACCCACGTAGGGCAGACCGATCAACTCGAGCATCCCCTGCAGGGTGCCGTCTTCGCCGAAGGGCCCGTGAACGATCGGAAAGACCAGGTCGACGTCACCCAGGTCACGCGTTTCGCCGCCATCCGTCACACGCAACGTCGTGTTGCCCGCGCTGTCCGGCCAGATCACTCGGGTGCCGTTGTCGACGACCTCCGGCATCGCTGCCGGGTTCAGCGCAAACTTGGTGGGGTCGTCTGCCTCGAGGATGAACGCGCCGTCGCGCGTGATCCCGATCGGGATGACCGTGTAGCGGTCGCGGTCAATTGCCGCCAATACCCCGCCGGCTGTGGCGCAGCTGATCGAATGTTCGCTTGAGCGACCCCCAAAGAGCAGCGCTACCGTGAGCTTGTCCGTCATCAATCGTCCTTTCGCCCTGCGGTTCCCCAGAGTCGGTGGTCAGGTGGGGCGCGATGTCCCTCGGGTTCAATGTTCCGGCAAGTACCTGGCGCACCTGCTCGACAATAGGCATTTCGACGCCCTTGGCGCGCGCAAGTTCCAGAATCGGGCCGACGGATGCGAGACCCTCAGTGGTCTGCTGCATCTGCTTGGTCACATCATTGATGCTGTAGCCCTGGCCGAGGAGGCGTCCCGCCGTGTTGTTGCGCGACAGCGGCGACTGACAGGTGGCGATCAGGTCGCCGAGTCCGGCCAGACCGGCGAGTGTTTCGGGGTGAGCGCCGTAGGCGACGGCGAAGTCGGTCATTTCGACGAGTCCGCGCGTGATGATCGAGGCCTTGGTGTTCTCGCCGTAGCCGACACCGTCGACGATGCCGATGGCCACGGCGATGAGGTTCTTCAGGACGCCGCCGAACTCAGTGCCGATGACATCCGTGTTCACATAGGAACGGAAGTAGCGGGTGTTCGCGAGCATCGCGACGGCCTGCGCCGTCTCCAGGCTGCTTGACGAGACAACGGCGGCCGTCGGCTGCTCCTTGGCAATTTCAAGCGCCAGGTTCGGCCCGGAGATCGCGGCGATACGCGACGGATCAATCGGCAGCACTTGCTCGATGACCTCGCTCATGCGGAGGCCGGTCGAGCGCTCGACGCCCTTCATCAGGGAGACGATGATCGCGTTGGGCTCGAGATACGGCTCGGCGGCGATCAGGTTCTCGCGCAGCGACTGGCTGGGAACCGAGACGAACACCTGCTGGGCACCGGCGAGGGCCAGATCGAGTCGTGACGTGGCGCGCAACCCGACCGGCAAGTTGATGCCCGGCAGGTAGTCGCTGTTGCGGCGCCCCTCGGCGATTTCCTTGGCGAGCTCAGGGCGGCGCGCCCAGAGCATGACGTCGGCGCCACCGTCGGCCAGGATTTTGGCGAACGTCGTTCCCCAACTCCCGGCTCCGAGCACAGCAACGCGGGGGGCAGGCTGAACCTTAGGCTTCAAAACGGCCGGTCTCTTTCTGGTCGTGTTCGGCAGGGTTCCACCGCACTGCAGGGGCTTTCTCCCCGCGCAAATCTTCGAGCAGCACGGTGATGGCATCCATCACCACGGCTGTCGCTTCATTCAGCGTTGTTGCGTTCAGCGGGAGCCCCTGAAAACGGGACAGGTCGACCGGGTCGCCGATCTTCACCGTGATCGTCTTGCGCGGAAACACACTGATCTTCTTCGAGTAACGCGGCATCAACGCCTGAGTTCCCCAGTGCGCTGCCGGAATGATCGGGATGTTGTGCTCGAGCGCGATGCGTACGGCGCCGGTCTTGCCACGCATCGGCCACAGATCAGGATCGCGAGTCAGCGAGCCTTCCGGGTAGACGACAACCATCTGGCCGTTCTCAACGAGTCGCTCAGCAGCCTTCACGGGCTCGCTGCCACGCACGGAACCGCCACGCTGCACGGGGATCTGCCCCGACTTCCGAAGCAGATATCCGATGACCGGAATCTTGAAGAGGGAGCCCTTCGCCATGAACCGGGGCAGGCGCCCGAGCTTCCAGGCCACCACGCCCATCACAACGGGATCGATCTCGCTGTAGTGGTTGGGTGCGAACACGAATGCCGTGGTGCGCGGAAACTTCTCCCTGTCCTGAATCTCGTACTTGGCGACGAGATTCATGAACGGCAGAGCGATCGCGGCCAAAAGCCAGAAGATCGACGGACGGCTCTTCTCCGAGCGCGCGCGTGACGCAGGCGACGACGCGGAGGACTCAGGGGTGGGTTTCGATGGCACAGCCCTATTATCCTTCGAGATCGAAGTCAGCCCCCAACAGCTCCAGCTTGGTGATGAAGTTTTCGTAGCCACGAGCGATGATTCCGACGTTGCTGACCGTGGACGTGCCTTCGGCCGACAACGCGGCGATGAGGTGACTGAAGCCACCACGCAGGTCGGGAACCTCGATGTCGGCGCCGTGCAGCTTCGTCGGCCCGGTGATGACGGCCGAGTGGTTGAAGTTACGCTGGCCGAAGCGGCACGGGTGTCCACCGAGGCATTCCTTGTGAATCTGAATGGTCGCCCCCATCTCGATCAGGGCGTCGACGAAGCCGAAGCGCTGCTCATAGACGGTCTCGTGAACGATCGACACGCCGTGCGCCTTGGTCAAGGCGATCACGAGCGGCTGCTGCCAGTCGGTCATGAACCCGGGGTGCACATCCGTTTCGATGATGACAGGCTTCAGGTCTCCACCCGGGTGGTAGAAACGGATGCCGTCGTCGTGGATGTCGAACGCGCCACCCACCTTGCGGAAGACGTTCAAGAAGGTGATCATCTCGGCCTGGCGTGCCCCGCCGACGAAAATGTCGCCGTCGGTGGCCAGGGCTGCGGCAGCCCAGCTGGCAGCCTCGTTGCGGTCGAAGAGCGCGCGGTGCTGGTAGCCCTCCAGCCGCTCGACACCCTCAATGCGGATCACGCGGTCGGTGTCGACGGTGATGATCGCGCCCATCTTCTGCAAGATGTTGATGAGATCCATGATCTCCGGCTCAATCGCCGCGCCCTTGAGCTCTGTGATCCCCTCGGCACGCACGGCGGTGAGCAGAACCTGCTCCGTCGCGCCAACGCTCGGGTAGGGCAGGTCGACCTTGGTGCCCTTGAGGCCGTTGGGTGCAGACATCCGGATGCCGTTGGCCTGCTTCTCGACGACGGCACCGAACTTGCGCAGCACGTCCAGGTGGTAGTCGATCGGTCGGTCGCCGATGCGGCAGCCGCCCAGGTCGGGGATGAAAGCCTCACCGAGGCGGTGCAGCAACGGTCCGCAGAACAGGATCGGGATGCGCGAGGAACCGGCGTGGGCGTCGATGTCGGCGTAGTGCGCGCTTTCAACGTTGACCGGGTCGAGGATCAGTTCGCCGGGCTCGTCGCCGTCGGTGACGAGGACGCCGTGAACCTCCAGCAAGCCACGCACAATGCGCACGTCGCTGATGTTCGGAACATCTTTCAGCACGCTCGGCGTTTCACCGAGGAGCGCGGCGACCATTGCCTTGGTCACCAGGTTCTTCGCACCCTTCAGCTCGATACGTCCAACCAGAGGCCTTCCGCCGCGGATGGTGATCCGATCACCGAGGAGGCCGACGGCTGCGCCATGGTTCTGCGCGTCTTCACCGAGTGTGCTCACAAATTACCTACCTTGCAGGGAGAGTGCGGGGTCGCCATGACTCCCGCTGGGATTCGAATTCAGAAATCCGCGCCTCATCGCGCAGGGTTAGGCCGATGTCGTCGAGACCTTCGAGCAGCCGCCATCTAGTGTATTCGTCGATCTCGAACGAGACTGTGAGGTCGCCGATACGAGCTGTTTTGTCCAACAGATTCACGGTCACTTCAATTCCCGGGCTCGCCTCAATGGCGCTCCACAGAAGCTCAGCGTCTTCTTCGGTGATCTGACCGGCAACAAGACCCTGCTTGCCGGAGTTGCCGCGGAAGATGTCGCCGAAGCGGGGGCTCAGCACCACGTCGAACCCGTAGTCACGCAGGGCCCAGACGGCGTGTTCGCGAGAGGAACCGGTGCCGAAATCAGCTCCGGCCACGAGAACGCGGGCTCCCCGGTACGCGGGCTGGTTGAGCACGAATTCTGGGTCGGCGCGCCAGCCCGCGAAGAGTGCGTCTTCGAAACCCGTCTTGGTGACGCGCTTGAGGTAGACGGCGGGGATGATCTGGTCGGTGTCAACGTTAGAGCGGCGCAGGGGCACGCCGACGCCGGTGACGGTTGTGAACTTTTCCATGATTATTTCGCTCCGTCCAGGGTCAGGTCGTTCTTCGCCGTCGGATCGAGATCCCACGGGCTTGACAGGGTGCCACGGATGGCGGTGGCGGCGGCGACGAGCGGAGACACAAGGTGGGTGCGCCCCCCCTTGCCCTGTCGGCCTTCAAAGTTGCGGTTGCTTGTCGAGGCGCAGCGCTCCCCCGGGGCCAGCTGGTCCGGGTTCATGCCGAGGCACATCGAGCAGCCGGCAAAACGCCACTCGGCGCCGAAGTCGGTGAAGATCTTGTCGAGGCCTTCCGCCTCGGCTTCGAGGCGCACGCGGGCAGAACCGGGGACGACGAGCATCCGGATGCCGTCGGCCATCTTTTTGCCCTTGATGATCTCGGCGGCGGCGCGCAGGTCTTCGACCCGGCTGTTCGTGCAGGAGCCGAGGAAGACCGTGTCGACACGGATGTCCTTCATCGGGGTTCCGGCGACGAGGTCCATGTATTCGAGGGCCCGTTCGGCGGCCGAACGCTCGTTGGCGTCGCTGATGTCGGCCGGGTTCGGCACGGGTTCGGAGAGCGAAACGCCCTGGCCGGGGTTGGTGCCCCAGGTGACGAAGGGTTCGAGCGTGTCGGCGTCGAGGATGACCTCGGCGTCGAAGGTGGCGCCGTCATCGGTGGCCAGCGTGTTCCAGTAGGCGACGGCGTCGTCCCAGTCCTGCCCGACCGGCGCGTGCGGGCGGCCTTCGAGGTAGTCGTAGGTGATCTGATCCGGCGCGACCATTCCGGCGCGGGCGCCGGCTTCGATCGACATGTTGCAGATCGTCATCCGGCCCTCCATCGAGAGCGAACGGATGGCGCTGCCACGGTATTCGAGCACGTAGCCCTGACCGCCGCCGGTGCCGATCTTCGCGATCACAGCGAGGATGATGTCCTTGGCCGTGACGCCGGGGCGGAGAGTGCCGTCCACGGTGATGGCCATCGTCTTGAAAGCCTTGAGGGGCAGCGTCTGGGTCGCCATGACGTGCTCGACCTCGCTGGTTCCGATGCCGAAGGCCATCGCTCCGAATGCGCCGTGCGTCGACGTGTGCGAGTCGCCGCAGACCACGGTGATTCCCGGCTGGGTCAGGCCGAGCTGCGGGCCGACGACGTGCACAATGCCCTGTTCGATGTCGCCGAGAGAGTGCAGTCGAACGCCGAACTCCTCGCAGTTGCGGCGCAGGGTTTCGATCTGGGTACGGCTGGTGAGATCGGCGATCGGCCGATCGATCGCCAGCGTGGGCGTGTTGTGGTCTTCCGTCGCGATCGTCAGGTCGGGGCGGCGCAGAGGGCGACCGGCCAGGCGCAGGCCGTCGAATGCCTGCGGGCTGGTGACTTCGTGCACGAGGTGCAGGTCGATATAGATGAGGTCGGGCGTACCGTCTTCACCCTTGGCGACCAGGTGCTTGTCCCAGACCTTTTCGGCCAGAGTACGGGGGTGCTCGCTCAACGTTGATGCGTCATTCATTGTTGTTGTTCTTCCTCAAGAAGGTGGTGGTCAGCCAACGACAGACTCCGCGACGAGGGAGGCCTTAGAACGAGGACTCGTCGCGGCACAGAAGAAGAAGTCGACCGGACAGCATGGATTTAGGCTAACACCTCGACCGGGCGTGAGAGTGACTCCACGACGATCACCGTCACGTTGTCACGCCCCTGATGGGCCAGCGCCGCGTTCACCAGAGCCTCGGCGCGAGTGAGCTCTGCCTCGCCTGTTCCCGCCGCGCCCCGAGCGTCGAACTCAGCGAGAATGCGGATCATTTCGCCGAGAGACAACTCGTTGCTCAGGCCGTCTGAGCAGATCAGAAACGTCTGACGCCCGTCGATCGGAAGAAGCCAGACATCCGCATCGGCATGGTCCGACAGCCCGATCGCACGGGTGATCACGTTGCGTTCCGGCCACGTCTCAGCGTCTTCTGGGCGCAGGAGCCCGGCGTCGATCATTGCCTGGGCCGCCGAATGGTCGACGCTGAGTTGAGACAGAAGGGCGCCGTCCCAGGTGTAGATGCGGGAGTCACCGATATTGAAGGCCATCCAACACAAGCCGGTCCCCTCGCCGGCGTCGACGAGTGCCACTCCGGCCAGCGTGGTTCCGGCGACGGCCGCGCCGACATCGTCGGCCGCGCTGAGGTCGTGAACGGCATCGTTTGACGAATGGATGGCATCGAGGATGCGTTCGGGTGTTGACGGCAGGTCTCGTTCGATGTGCTCATCGAAGACGCGCACGACGGTTTGGCTCGCCACTTCGCCTCTGGCATGGCCGCCCATCCCGTCAGCGACAAGGTAGAGGGGTGATCCGGCGAGAAAACTGTCCTCGTTTGCGCTCCGCACCAGGCCAACGTGGCTGTGTGCGCTGAAACGGAGATGAGTGTGTTCCGTGGCCAGAACCAGATCTGATTCTCCGTGTTCGCTCACCGGCGCTCCGTTCAATTCTTTCGGCACATCAGTCGCCTTCACTCACATTAAGTGCGACATCCGGCAGCCAGGCAACGTCAGTTGTCACGGCCACCGGATGTCAACCGTAGCAAGGAGCGGTTACTCTCCGTCGACCGGGCGAATTTCCTCGGCCAGTGTGTGTCCGCGACGGCGGGCGTCCCGGCTCGCCTTGATGAGGCTCGCGATCGTGGCCACCGCCATCGATACAAGGATCACCGCCAGCGACGTCCAGGTGTCGATCTCCGGCGCCCACTCGATTCCCTGTCCACCGTTGATGAACGGCAGCTCATTGGTGTGCATGGCGTGGAAGACGAGCTTGACTCCGATGAAGAACAGAATGAACGCAATGCCGTACTTGAGGTACTCCAGACGGTCGAGCAGACCGCCGAGCAGGAAGTAGAGCTGGCGCAGTCCCATCAGGGCGAACACGTTGGCCGTGAACACAATGAATGGGCTGGTCGTGATACCGAAGATCGCCGGAATGGAGTCCAGGGCGAAGATGAGGTCGGTTGTACCGATCGCGATGAACACGATGATCATCGGCGTGAAGATCTTCTTGCCGTCGACGAGAGTGCGAACCTTTGCGCCGTCGAACGACGGGGAGATGTTGATGTGGCGGCGCAGGTAGCGGATGACGCCGTTCTCGGCCTCCTCGACGTCTTCTTCCTTCGACAGCGCCTGGTGCACAGCGGTGTAGAGCAGGAAGGCGCCGAAGATGTAGAAGATCCAGCTGAAGTTCTCAATCAGCTGCGCGCCGAGCAGGATGAAAATACCGCGCAGCACGAGCGCGATGATGATGCCCACCATCAGCACTTCCTGCTGGTATTTCCGGGGAACAGAGAACCTCGCCATGATGATGACGAACACGAAGAGGTTGTCAATCGAGAGGCTGTACTCAGTGATCCAACCGGCGAGGAACTGACCCGCGAATTCGCCGCCGGCGAAGATCAGCATCAGCAGAGCGAAGACAAGAGCGAGGCCCACGTAGAAGGCGACCCAGAGGCTCGCCTCCTTCATCGAGGGGACGTGCGGTCGTTTGTACACGATCAAGAGATCGGCGACCAAGATCAAGGTCAGAACGACAAGGGATCCGATTTCAAACCAGATCGGGAGAGCAAGTTCCACGGGGGGCCTTTCAGCGGTCGGGGTGCGGGCAGCACAAATCCCGAAAGTCTCTCCCGCACCGAAAAACGGTGCCACCGCGTCCGGAGCTACAGCGGTGCAGCCCGTATTGACGATCGCGGCGTAGAGCCTGGATCAGGCTCAGAGGGATACTCCCCTTCGCAAGAGAAAACTCTACCGGATCGCCGGACCAAGGGTGATTCCAGGATCCCCCTCGTGGGACCGGCCGACAAGCCGCAGAACAAAAAAGAACCCCCGAATCCTTGAAGAATCAAGGTTTCGGGGGTTCTGTATTGGTGACCCCAGCGGGATTCGAACCCGCGTTACCGCCGTGAGAGGGCGATGTCCTAGGCCGCTAAACGATGGGGCCGTTTTGCAACTCATTGAGTATGTCATAGGTTCCGCAGCAGGATCAAATTGAGCGATTCAGACGTACACGCGGAGGGCTCCCGGCACAATGTCGACCTGCACGGGGAGGGCCCCGACGCGTTCCCCGTCGGCATAGGCGACGACCCCGTCCGCGTCGATCCGCACGCTCCGGCACCGCGTCAATTCAACCTTCGGATGCTGCGTATGCGTTCCGGAGAATACTTTCGGGAAGACGCGAAGAAACGCCACGCGGGACAGGGGTTTTACGATGAACAGATCAAGCAATCCATCGTCGATTTGCGCGTCGGGAGCGATTTTCATGCCCCCTCCGATCGACACATTGTTCGCAACGGAAATCAACATCGCGCGTCGCTCGCTGGCAACACCGTCAACGGTCAGCCGGTATGAAATCGGACGAAAAGTGAGCAGCTCACGAAGAATTGCGAATGTGTAGCGGCTCTTCCCCCTCGGGCGTGTCATTTGGTTTGCACGTTCGTTGACGATGGCATCGAAGCCCGCGGAGAGCGCTCCGGCGAACCAGGTGGTCAGTTCGCCATGCCGAATTCGGGCGGCGTCGATGACGCGGGGCTCTCGTTCCAGCCCCTCGAGAAGGTGAATGATCGATTCCTCGACATCCTGCGTCGGAATCCCCAGCCCTCGAGCCAGATCGTTGCCGGTGCCGCACGCCACAATCGCCAAGGGCAGCGGCGTGCCTGCCGCAATGTTCGTGCCGAGACTCACCATCCCGTCTCCCCCGACGACGACGAGCACGTCGATGCCGGCTGCGACGCGCTCTTCGACACGGAGGCGTAACAACTCGATGTTCGCCTCTTCAAGGGCGAACACCTCGTGACCGATGGCGCGAAGTTCATCGACGACACGGGGTCCGACATCACGGCGATGACCGAATGAGGCTTGCGGATTAATCGCCACGGCGATACGGAGGGCGAGCACAGGCATAGAGGAGATTATGGCGGCTGCGCGGACCACCGATGTGCCACGCGGTCACCCATGACGCCCCCGGATGACGTGTCGGCGCCCCCGATTGTTGCAAAGAAGCGGCGGGGGGTGTTGGCTCGACCCATGCATCTCACCAAGCTTGAACATGCCGCGTTGATCCTCGAACTCTCCGGTCAGAAGCTGTACGTCGATCCCGGGTCGTTCACCACACCGTTGACCGACACCGCACATGCAGTGGGGATCGTCATCACCCACGAGCACGCGGACCATTGGACGCCGGAGCAGATCGAGCGCATTCTCGAGTTGAGTCCCGACGCCACGATCTACGGTCCGGCCGGCGTCGCGGCGGCAAGCACCGACCACCCGGTGACGGTGGTCGCGGCCGGTGACACCGTTGAAGTCGGACCGTTCACACTGCGATTCTTTGGCGGCAAGCACGCCGTCATCCATTCCTCGATCCCGGTGGTCGACAACGTCGGTGTGCTGGTCAACGATGAGCTCTACTACGCCGGAGACTCATTCACGATTCCGGAGGGCGTCGCGGTCGGCACGCTCGCGGTTCCGGCCGGCGCACCCTGGTTGAAGATCAGCGAGGTCATCGACTACGTACTCGCGGTGAAACCGCGGCGCAGCTTTCCCACCCATGAGATGGTGCTCTCCCGGGCCGGCAAGAGCCTTTCGAATGCGCGGATTCAAGCCGCAACCGAGCAGGGTGGCGGCGAGTTCTTTGCTCTCGAGCCGAATGACTCGCTCGACCTCTAGCGGTGATTGAGCCTGTCGAAATCACACGACCAGCTCCAGAGACCAGGTCACCGGGTCATTTCGACAGGCTCAGTACATCGCTCGACAAGCTCGACCATCGGAGTTTCCGCGGCTGCGCGGTGTCCTGATTCGATCCGCTGCCCCCAGAACGTGCCGCCGATGATCAGGGCAGCACCGACAAGGCCGATGAGCCCGAGGGTCTCGGCACCGAGACTCACCCCGACGAGCACCGCCCAAATCGGTTCGGTCCCCATCAGCAGGCTGGCGCGCGCTGCTGAGGTGCGTTGCACTGCCCACAACTGAGCGAGAAACGCGAAGACACTGCAGGCGAGCCCGAGGTAGAGCACGCCAAGCCATTCAGCGACACCGAAGTCGATCGCCGCTCGGACGAATCCCGGCACATCCAGAGCGACGAAGATCGTCGTGCCGACCAGCATCTGCACCAGCGTGATCGTGATCACGCTGAACGAATGGGAGCGAGTGAGTCGACCGAGCATTGTCACGTGGAAGGCCCGCACGCCCGCCGCGGCCAGCACGAGCAGATCACCGATGTTGGGGGTCTGAAACCCATTCCCAGAGACCAGCAGTGCAACGCCGACCACGGCGATCACTGCGGCGATGAAGAAGGGACGCGGCAGCCAATTGCGCGCCACCACCGATTCCAGAATCGGCGTGAAGATGATGGTCAAACTGATGATGAGTCCGGCGTTCGTCGCCGATGTCACCGACACCCCGGCCGTTTCCAGCAGCAGGATCGACGCTTGGGTCAGCCCGAGAATCCCGCCGACCGCCCATTCGCGACGAGTCGGCAGTGCTCCGCGCATGACGAGCCACACGGCCAGCAGGGCGACGAAGGCCACAGCGAATCGGAGGCCGAGCACCACCATCACACTCGCCTGCTCGGTGAGCTCCTTGGCGGCCAGGTAACTTCCGCCCCACACCACCGCGACGAGGATGAGCACGAGGTCGATGCGACGAGCGGAGATGCGGGAGATGACGTTCACACGCTCCATCGTGACAGTCATTTTAGTGAAGAAAAACTACTCCTTACTGAACCCTACGTTTAGCATTCCCTTATGGATCTGCATCAGTTGATGATTCTGCGGGAACTCGGCGAACGCGGCAGCGTCACCGCCGTTGCGCGTGCGCTGTTGGTGACGCCCAGCGCGGTCTCCCAACATCTGAGCGCTTTGCAGCGGGATGTCGCGGTCAGGTTGACGGAGAAACGTGGCAGGACACTCGTGCTCACCCCAGCCGGAGAGGCCCTGGCCCGGGCAGCGGTGGGCGTTTCCATCGCGATGGCCGATGCCGAGCGTGCGGTTCACGCTTTTCGCGAGGACCCCGTCACCCCGGTCTCGGTCGCGGCATTCCACAGCGCGGGCTTCGCGTGGTTCGGCGCCCTGATCGAGGCTCTCGCCGCCCACAACTCTCCCCCGGTCAGCGTGAGCGACGAAGACCTTCCCCTGTCTGATTTCTCGGCGCTCGTTGCCGACTACGACCTTGTCATCGCTCACCGCATCGACCATGAGCAGCGTTGGCCCGACCACCTCGCCGTGACACCACTGCTCTACGAGCCGTTCGATGTCGCAGTTCCGCGCGGACATCCACTCGCGACGCGCACCTCCCTCAGCGTCGCCGATGTAGCAGGCGAGAAGTGGATCAGCCCGCATCGTGGCTTTCCCGTCGCGGGCGCGCTCGATGTCGTTGCGATGGCGGCCGGGTGCCCGCTCTCCATTGGGCATCGAATCAACGAGTTCTTTGTGGCCGGTCGCGTTGTCGCATCCGGAGGCGGCCTTGCGCTGATGCCGCGCTACACATTGATGCCGGGTCCCGATGCAGGCTACGTACTTCTCCCCTTCAGCTCGCTTCGAATCGGGCGTCAGATCGACGTACTCAGCCGACCGGAGACGTTGCTGCGCGCATCGGTGCGCACGGTGCTCGACACACTCATCACCGTCGCTCATTCGAAGCGTCCTGAGCCAGATGGCGATTCGGCTCGCTCCCCCGTTGCTTAGAGCCGGGTCAACCCGTTGCTGAAGATGACAACACCGATCACCAGCATGATCACGATCGATACCGTGCGATTGTTTCGCTCCAACCAGCTGCGGATCTGAATCAAGCGGGGTTCCATCCGTGTCGGCGAGGCGAGGGTGAGAATCACGGGGATCGAGACCGTCACAGAGGCGACGAGGGTGTAGATGAGGATGACGATTGACCCGGAGGCGACGTTCAGATTGTCGGCGGTGATCGAGACCCCGACTGCGGCGCTGAGGAGCAATGCTTTCGGGCGCAGGTTGAGGCCGATCGCGAGCCCGAACGCCGAGAACGGGCCGATTGAACTCACCGCGCGCAGCCACCGTGGCAGCGAGTCGGTGGGAGGCCGGCCCAGGGCCTTTCTCCACGAGACGATTGAAAAAACGATGAGGGCAATCCCGACGACCATCAAAACAATTGCGATACCGAGGTCTGCTTTTCGCACGATGCTTTTCGGAATCAGGTTGGCGAACACGACAAAGGCTGTCGCAACGCCCGCCAATCCAATCAACCATCCGATCAGAAAGGGAATGGCCGATCGATTGCGATTCGGAGAGAGCAGGATCAGGATGATCACGGTGATCGGCACTGAGCTGAGCGCGACGGCTACCGCAATGGGAAGAATGTGACCCACAGCCTGCAACATCGGCCGGCCTCTCTTCGTCATGTGTGGTGTCGCCAGTGAGCTGAATCTACTCACATGACGCGATTCTGACAGATCGCCGCCCGGAGGAACAGGCACAACGAGTTCGTTGGGGAAACCGTGTCGTTGGCATTCGACACCGGCGAAGGCCACCCGCTCTGGATGAGAGAAAATCCAACGGAATTTCCCGGGCTCGGTAATACTGGTGCTGCGACTTCCGGAAAACCGGATGTTCACCTTCGCAGAGAACGGCGCAGGCAATGAGACGTAAGCGAAGTTCCGACAGCACCGACGTTGCCGTCAGCGTGCCAGAGGGGCCAGTACGGGCGCCGTCAGCTGGCTTCCCGCGTGGGACGATCCTTCTCATCGGCCTCGCGGCTGCGACCGTGACGGCGATCGGCATCGGCGGTATCAAGGGCATCCTCGCACCGGTGTTGTTGACGCTGATTCTGAGCATCTGTGCCCATCCGGTGCGGACCGGTCTCGAAAAGCGCGGCGTACCGCATGGGCTGGCCACGGGTTCAGTCATCCTCGTGGTCTTCCTGCTCCTCGCCGGGTTTGCTTACACGCTCATCATCGCTTTCGCGCAGTTCGTTGACATGCTCCCCCAATACTCGGACCAATTCGCCGAGATCGGCAAGAGCATCGGTGCTTGGCTTCAAAGTATCGGGATCAGTCAGAAGCAAGTTGAGACGGTGGAATCGAGTTTCGATCCGAGCTCCATCGTGAACTTCTTCAGCGGCCTTCTGGGCAGCGTTTTCAGCATCACCGGGGCCCTGGTCATCATCTTGACGATGCTCATTCTGATGAGTGCTGACGCCGTGTATGTACCGACGATTCTGCGGCAGCTCCGCCCCAGCCGACCTGACCTGGTCAATGCACTCACCGGCTACGCGACGAATGTACGTCGCTACATGGTCGTGACGACCGTTCTCGGCGCCGTGCAGGGCGCGCTCAACACCATCGCGCTCGTGATCATGGGTGTACCCGCCGCGCTTCTCTGGGGCCTGCTTGCCTTTCTCTGCAGCTTCATACCCAACGTCGGCTATTTCTTCGCCCTCATTCCGCCAATCATTTTCGGCTTTTTGGTGGGCGGATGGCCGACAGTCGTCGCGGTCATCGTCGTCTACGGCATCATCAATGCAGTCGTTCAATCAATCATCCAGCCGCGCGTAGTCGGGAATGCCGTTGCACTCAGCCAGACGCTGACCTTCTTCTCGGTCTTGTTCTGGGCCGTGATCATCGGACCGATCGGCGCCATCCTCGCAATCCCCCTCACGCTGATGGGCCGGATGGTGCTGATCGATGCGAACCCCAGCGCCCAGTGGATCAGCCCGGCCATCGGCGCGACCGCCGAAACGCGCACGATCATGAAGTCAGACGATGCCGCGAAGAAACAGGAACGACAAGCCAAACGGGGCGCCCACGGGGCGTCGCCCCCAGGCGATCCCGAGCCAGACGGCGAGTAAAGGCGCAGGTGGCCTCGGCATGATTGCCGATATCGGTCAATAATGATCCACAGCCAGACGATCGGGGACGACATGCCAGAGTCAGACCAAGACGAGCTTCTGCGTCGCCTCAGCGAACTTGAAGCCGAGAACCGCGACCTTCGCGTGCGCACCGCTTTGCTCGCCGAATCGGGAGCGTCGACCTCGGCGCGCGCACCGCACAAACGGCCCTGGGGCTGGACCGTGCTGGCGACAGTGCTCATCGTGCTCGGAGCGATCCTGGCTCCTGTGGCAATCGTCGCGACCTGGGCTCAGGTTACGCTGACCGACACCGAGAGGTTTGTCGCCACCTACGCCCCTCTTGCCGAAGAGGCGGCAGTTCAGGCCTACGTCACCGACGAAGTCGTCACGATCATCAACGATCGTGTCGACATTCCGGCGATCACCTCAGATGTGATCGACGGGATCACATCGCTCGGGACGGGGCCGGCAGCGACGAAGGCGCTCGACGCTCTGAAAGGTCCTGCAGCGGCGGGGCTGCAGTCGCTGATTCAAAACCGGGTGGCAAAGTTCGTCAGTTCAGAGACGTTCGCCACTGTGTGGGAGCAAGCGCTGCGCATCACCCACAAACAGTTCGTTGCGACAATGCAGGGAAACCCCCAGGCGGCAGTGGCCATCGGCTCTGATGGATCTATCGGCGTGCAACTCGCCCCCATCATCGAAGCCGTGAAGTCGGCCCTCGTCGAGCAGGGCATTACCATTGCCGAACAAATTCCGACGATCAACCGCACCATTACCGTTGCTCAGTCGGATTCCATCCCGACGGTGCAGCTCGGTTACTCCTTGGCCGTCGCCGCCGGTGCGTGGCTCTCCTGGGTCGCCCTCGGGTTGCTCGCCGCGGGCGTGTTGGTCGCACGCCGCAAGAGCCGCGCCTTGATCTGGGCCGCGGTTGCATTGGCGATCACCTCGGGGCTCGCCGTAGCGGCCTTTGCCATCGGACAGGGTGTGTTCATCACCTCGGTCAGCCCGTCGCTGTTGCCCAGCGACGTAGCCGGCATTCTCTACGCCACGGTCATCGGGGCGATGCAGGACACCGCCGTCGCCGTGCTGACACTCGCACTTGTCGTCGCCATCGTCGGCTGGCTGGCCGGCCCGTTCGACACACCACGCAAATTGAGGGGCTTCGTCTCGGCGGGAACGGCGTCACTACGCAATGCGGCGGCACGACGCGGTTTGACGACCGGGCGTTTCGGTGAGGCGCTCTACGCCCAGCGCGTGCTGATCCATGCCGCGATCGCGGTCATCGCGGCCGCCGTCATCGTGTTCGTGCGACCGATATCGATCTCATTGATTCTCTGGACGCTCGTCATCGCGCTGATCGTGCTCGCGCTCGTTGAGCTCCTCCAGCGGCCGCCGGCACCGGAGTCGGATTCAGGCCCTGAGCCGTCCGACTCGGATCTGGCTTCTCCTCCGCCCGGAGCGCCTCAGCCAGCGGAAACGTCTCAACCATSGGAAGCGTCTCCGCCGACCGAGGCGTCAACCGCCGATGCCGACGGCACGCCGACAGAGGTACTCGACGCAAAGAGGTAGAGCAATCGACCGCGGTCGCCCTCAGACGACGAGATCCGAGTCCGAGACGACAGCGGTTTCCTCGGCCGACGAGCGCTCCCGGCGACGCGACAGAGTCGCTCGTCCGGCCTTGGCGAGTTCCATCAGGATCGGAATTCCGGAAACGAGAACAATTCCGATGATGAAGTATTCGGCATACTGAGCGACGAACTCGATCTGTCCGAGGAAGAATCCGATCAAGGTCAGTCCGACGCCCCAGAGGAACGCGCCGATGAGGTTGAAGCTCACGAAAGTTCGGTAGCTCATCCGGCCAACACCCGCCGCGACGGGGACGAAGGCGCGGAAGACGGGGAGGAATCGGGCCATAACGATGGCCTTTCCACCGTGCTTTTCGAAAAACGCATTGGTTCGTTCGACGTTCTCCGGGTTGAAGAAACGGCTCCGCTCGCGCTTGAATACCGCGGGCCCCGCCTTGCGTCCGATGTAGTACGCCAGTTGGTCGCCGGCGAATGCCGCGACGAAAATCACTGCGGCGGTCACCCAGATCGGGAAATCGACGACGCCGGTCGCTGTGAGCAGCCCCACGGTGAAGAGTAGGGAGTCGCCCGGCAGAAACGAGAGGACGATGAAGCCGGTCTCAATGAAGACGACGCTGGCCACGCCCAGAAGAATGAACGGACCGAACCAGCGGATCAGCCAGTCGGCGTCGAGGAATTCGAGTCCCGGAATGCTCGTAAACATGGAGAAGGTAGTTTCCCTTGCGGTTGGTGGGCTGGCCACGAGCAGCGCCGAAATTCGAGAGTGGCCCGTAGGATCGGCGCCACACGGCGCCTACATGCGAAAAACCCGCGTGATTACGCGGAAGTCTGTGGGCAGTTTACCAACTGCCCTGCGCTGATCTGGGCCTGTTCGCACTCACACGGGCGGCTCCCAGCACTTTCCTACCCGGCGAGGCGGCGGCTAGTCCGGCGATGATCTCGTCTCACCACTGCGCGACACGATCCCACGAGCTGAGTCCCGATGACTTCCGCTGCTCCAGTGTCAGCGGGGGTTATCCCCACCGCGCAGGTGTGGGTCAGGTGGATGGCTGGGCCCCGGCCCAGCCGAAAGACTGGTGGCATGCCTGCAATCCGACTGCGCCGCCCGCGCGCCACCCTCGTCGTTGTTGCTGCACTCGCGGCAGCTGCCCTCGCGGTGACCGTCGGCCTGAGTGCCTGCAGCCGGTTCTCCGGCGGCGGAACAATCTCCACGATCGGCTCCGTCGACTTCGAGAGGCCGCTCATCATCCCTCCCCGTGCTGAGTCCACCCTTGACTCGCAGGGCAGACGAGTCTTCGAGCTTGACGCGACGGCAGGAACCAGCCAGTTCGTCGACGGCAAAAACACCACGACGTGGGGCTTCAACGGGGCATACCTCGGCCCCACGCTCGTCGCCCAACGTGGCGAGGAGGTCGTGGTGAATGTGCGCAACGACCTCTCCGAGCCGACGACCGTGCACTGGCACGGCATGCATCTGCCGGCGGCCATGGACGGCGGCCCCCACCAGATGGTGCAGCCCGGTGCGAGATGGTCGCCGCAGTGGACCATCGACCAACCGGCGGCGACGCTCTGGTATCACCCGCATCCGCACGGCGAGACCGAGAAGCATGTCTCGATGGGCCTGGCGGGCATGTTCATCCTGCACGACGATGCCGAGGCCGCTCTGCCGCTCCCGCGAACCTATGGTGTCGACGACATCCCCGTGATCGTGCAGGACGTGCGTTTTGACGCAGCTGGCGAGTTCGTCACGTCGACGCGCGGCTTCGTCGGCCCCATCGGCAACCAGTTGCTCGTGAACGGCACCGTTGGACCCTATCTTGACGTGACCACGGATGTCGTGCGCTTGCGCCTGCTCAATGCGTCGCCGGCTCGCATCTACGATTTCGCGTTTGTCGATGGACGCGACTTTGCACTGATCGGTACCGACGGCGGGCTGCTTGAATCGCCTTACGCTACCCCGAGCATCCAGTTGTCACCCGGAGAGCGCGCTGAGATTCTTGTCTCGATGACCCCGGGTGAGACGGTGACATTGCAATCATTGCCGCCCGACCTCGGGATCGACGCGGCGGTGTCAGGAATGAACGCCGGAGCCGACAGCTTCGATGTGCTGGAGCTCCGGGCGAACTCCACTCTCGCCAGCATCGGAACCATTCCCCCTGCACTGGTGCCGATGGAGCGGCTCGACCCGGCACGTGCAACGGTCGAGCGCACGTTCAGTCTTGATGGCTTTCAGATCAATGGCACGAGCATGCAAATGGACCGTATCGACGAGGTCGTTGAGCTGAACTCGACGGAGATCTGGACCGTGCGCAATGACATGGACATGCCGCACTCATTTCACGTTCACGATGTGCAGTTCGAGGTGCTCACGATCGATGGCACGTCGCCCGGCCCGGAACTCGCCGGCTGGAAGGACACGATCTACCTGCGGCCGGGGAGTGAGTACCGCATCATCATGCGTTTCGAGGACTACAGCGATCCGACCGTGCCCTATATGTACCACTGCCATCTGCTCTGGCATGAGGATCAGGGGATGATGGGCCAATTCGTCGTGGTCAAGCCGGGCGAGCGGGCGAGCCTCCCACCGGGCACGGGCCACGACCACTAACGGACCGATGTGCCGACGACTCGGCCGGGAAGAAACGGGTCCAGAAAACGCTCGCGCGTTCCTGACCCAACTATCCCTCACCTGAACTGAGGAGCACTCGTAGCTGTGATTCGGACGAACTGCCACGAGTGAGATTGAGCGTCGTTCCCGAATTGAAATGGTCAATGACGCGCGGATCGACATAACTCGTGCGGGCGATTGCTGGCGTGTTTCCCAGAACGAATGCCGCCTCACGCATCGCCTCGGCCAGAGCGGTCGCTCGTGCGCGCCGGGTGTGTTCCGGACCATGCTTTGCCAAACTGATGGCGGCTGCGGTCGTGCCGTGGAGCGTCCGGAAGTCTTTCGAAGTGAAATCGCCGCCGGCTACCGCACGAACGTATTCGTTGATTTCTGCGGCCGACAGCCCATGCCATCCTGAATCGTTCTTCCAGGCCAGGAGCGGGGCCGCGGGACCCCGGCGTTTCCGAGCTCGCACGAACGCGGCGAGGTCGGCGTCGTCAATCTCGCTCTGCCACGGCTGCCCGCTCTTGCCGGGAAACGACAGGGAGACGACGTTCGCGTGCGTCGACGCGTGTGCACACAACAAAGTGGAGATTCCGCGACTTCCGTATGCCAGAGCGTATTGTTCGTTGCCGATACGCAAGGATCCGACATCCAACATTCTGAATGCGGCGGCCAGCGCGCGTTCCCGGGTGGTGCCGCCCGCTCGCAACGTGCGCGTTATGTGACCTCGAACTCTCGGAAGCACTGCGGCGAGATCAAGTGCCCGCTCGAACTTGATCCGATCTTTGTGTTCACGCCAGCCGGGGTGGTACAGGTACTGCCGTCGTCCTGCGGCGTCGATTCCCGTCGCCTGAATATGTCCATTCGCATGAGGCGCTATCCATACTGCGGTCCATGCGGGTGGAATCGCCAGCCCATCAAATCGCGCCCGGAGAGACCGGTCGCGCACGGTCGCCCCGGTCGGATCTCTATAGCTGAATCCCCGGCCAGACCGTACTCGAGCAAAGGCGTGAACCGAAGTATTACTGCGCCGGAGTCGTGTCACCCCGGGCCCCATGTTCCGCCTCAGACGTCTTTTCTGCCCGTTATGGCCCGGAAAATGAAGAGAATCACGGCGATGACGGCCAGAACGATTCCCACCCAGAGTAGAAACTGCAGGGACTGCACGAAGCCGCCGGTGATGAGAAGCACAACGGCGACGACGACGATGATAATGAGCAAGAGATTCATGTCGAGTACCTTCCTTCATTCATACGACGAGTTCGCATTGCTGTTGAGAGGAGCAGTGCCAGGCTCCCATCCAATCACTGACCTGGCATTCCTGCCACTGAATGGGAAACGACGCTTCGCCCGTGTTCGCATCCGTTTCGAGCACTGCCTCAATGCCGAGGCCGAGAGTACATTCAGGCCCAGACGCGACGAATCGTGTGCTTTGGATCGGGTCAAAGAAGAGAAAAGAGGTGGAAGTCCGATGGATACAACTGCACTGGTGTGGATCATTGTCGGGGTCATCGTTCTACTCGTCATTGTGGGACTGATCCTCTACTTGGCAAACAGACGTAGCAGGGAACGGATGGAGCAACAGCGTGCTGCTGATCGACAAAAGGCCGCGGACTTGCGTGAGAATGCGGCGCAAGTCGAGTTGGACGCACGCGAGAACGAAGCACAGGCGGCGCGCGCGCAGGCCGACGCAGCGCAGGCCGAAATTGACGCGGAGCGGCTTCGCCGGGAGTCTGCGCTCTATGAGTCGGATGCGAACAAGCTTCGCGACGATTCGTCAGAGCAGGCTCGGCGTGCCGACGAAATCGACCCGCGTGCCGACGACGACCGCCCGAGTGGGAGTGCGGACGAGGCGCGCCCGGGCGACGGGCTTTAGTTCTGCGTACTGACCATTCGAACGGATTGTCAATCACTTGTCGAAGATCAATGCCTAGATCTATGTTCTTCAGAGGTCGAATACGCGACCAATATAAGCGACACACATTCGAGAGGGAGACGATCATGAGTGGCTCAGACAAAATCAAGAACGCAGCCCAGGATGCGACCGGCAAGGTGAAAGAGACTGCCGGCAAGGTCACGAAAAACGAAGATCTCGAAGCCGAGGGCAAGGCCGATCAGGTCGAAGCCGACCTCAAGCAAGCCGGCGAAAAGGTCAAGGACGCGTTCAAGGAATAGCGTGGGATCACCGGACGATGTGGCGAGCGAGTGACGGCGCCATCGTGCCCGCGACGACGGCTAGCGACCCTCGGTTCTGAACCTGCCGAGACCTGCCGATCAGGTACCGCTCTTCGGCACGCGGTCTTTCCCCGTCAAGTCGCTGATCTGCGCGAGAAGGTCGGCACGAATCATCTCGTGCCGACTTTCTTTCGCGTTCCGGCCCGCGCCTTCGACTCGAGCCGGTAGCCGACGGCTAAGCTGATCTCATGACGATGGTCAAGGAAGCGACCAACGCTCACCGTATTCAGCACCTGATCATCA
This sequence comes from Leifsonia sp. YAF41, assembly GCF_052113185.1. Taxonomy (NCBI): domain Bacteria; kingdom Bacillati; phylum Actinomycetota; class Actinomycetes; order Micrococcales; family Microbacteriaceae; genus Leifsonia; species Leifsonia sp. YAF41. The sequence continues at coordinate 95,610 of NZ_JBFRCS010000006.1, read as the reverse complement.
CTATCTTCGGGCTCTACGCCCGAAATGACGACGGTGCCCTCGCTGTCTCTGAACTCATTCGCCTGCTTTCCGAGTTGGGCGTCGAAGCGGCTGGCGTGCGGTCGTCGGTGTCCCGTCTCAAGCGCCGGGGCGTGCTGGACAGTGTCAAGAAGGGGCAGTCGGCCGCCTACCGGCTCTCACCGCGGCTCGACGAAGTCTTTCGTGCCGGCGACGAGCGCATCTTCGCACCGAAGAGGGCCCAGGCCGGAGACCCATGGATTCTCGCGTCGTTCTCGGTGCCGGAGAGTGAACGCCACTTGCGCCATCGCATCCGAAGCATTCTCACCCGGCTGGGCTGCGGTCAGGTGTCCCCTGGCTTGTGGATCGCGCCGGACACGATCGCCGAGGAACTCTCTCGCACTCTTGCCCGGGCCGAATTGATTGACTACGTCGAGCTGTTTCGCGCCACACATCTCACATCTGAGCACAATCGATCAACTGTCGCCCGGTGGTGGAATCTCACGGAGCTCGACGCTCTCTATCGTGACTTCCTGCTGCGATTTGCCGAGATGAGCGAGCGCTGGCCCGCTCACGATGAGCAGGCAGCGATGACGGATTTGACCCCGGACGCTGATGCGGAGTGTTCCGCGTTCGTCGACTACATCGAGTTGGTGACGGCGTGGCGCCGGTTGCCCTACCTGGACCCCGGGCTCCCGGCGGAGTATCTCCCGGAAGACTGGAGTGGGCTGACAGCAGAGGCGCTGTTCCTTCGACTCCACACGCGTCTCGGCGCGGCGGCCCGGCACCATGCCGACGGAATCCTTCACGCGATTCCTGCGAAGTAGGCCGAGCGGGAACAGGCCCTAGCGGGGTGCGTCGAGTACAGCGATTCCCTGAATCTCGATCAAGGCCTCTGGCTGCCAGAGACGTGTAACGCCGATTCCGGCCATCGCGGGATACTCGGTGCCGGCCATCTCGCGCCAGAGTCGGCCAATTTCCCGGCCGTTCGCCTGGTAGTCGTCGACGTCGGTGAGGTAGATCGTGACAGTGACCAGGTTGTCCGGCCGCCCGCCCGCTGCGGCAAGCGTCGCGAGCACATTTCCAAAAGCACAGACAAACTGCTCAATGATTCCACCGTCAACAATGGCGCCGTCTTTGTCCATGGCGGTCTGGCCGCCCAGGTAGACGACATTGTCGGCGAGAACGCCGTGGGCGAACCCACGCGGCTTGGACAGGGTTGTCGGGTTGATGATCTCGTGTGCCATGTGAATTCGCTTCTTCTCAAGGTGGGTGGGAGCGTGTTATATTGACACTACCTGACGGTCGCAAAATATGCGACATATTCAGAATGAGGTTGCAACGATGCTCCTGGCCACCATTTCCCCACCCGTGGGAATGCAGTCGACCCAACTCAGCCATGCCGCCGTACGCGGAGATGGCCAGTGGGTTCTGCTCGATGAAACGGATGTTTCCGCTCTCGTCTCCGCTGAAGGCTGGCAGGAATGGGTGGCTCGCCGTCTCGCCTCCGCAGGGGCGCACGAGCGGTATGACGAAGCCGACCTGACCTTTCTGAACCCGTTGCCTCGGCCGTCAAAAATCATTTGCTGCGGCCTCAACTATCGCGATCACATTGTCGAGACCGGGCGAGACGTTCCCGAGTACCCCACGCTCTTCGCCAAGTTCGCAGACACGTTGACGGGGCCAGAATCCACCATCACCGTACATTCCAGCACTCGCGTGGACTGGGAGGCCGAGCTTGCCGTCGTCGTCGGCCGGCGCCTGCATCGCGCCGACATCGACGAAGCGTACAGCGGCATCCTCGGCTACACGGTCGCCAACGACATTTCGATGCGCGACTGGCAGAGCCGCACTCTGCAGTGGTTTCAGGGCAAGGCGTTCGACGGCACGACTCCCCTCGGCCCCGTGATCGTGACCGCCGATTCCCTTGACCCGATTCAGGGACTTGATGTGAGCTGCCACGTGAACGAGCGACTCATGCAGAGCGGCAACACCCGCGAACTCGTCTTCGATGCCGCACGGCTGCTCTCCTATGTTTCCCAGTTCACCGCGCTGTCCCCCGGGGACGTGATCCTGAGCGGAACCCCGGGCGGAGTCGGCCTCGGCATGAACCCTCAACTTTTCCTCAGCGACGGTGATGTCGTCACGACCTCAATCGAGGGCATCKGCTCGCTCCGCAACACCATTCGTTTCGACCCCGCGTCGATGTCACCATCACCCACCTTTGAGAAGGGAACACAGAAATGAGCACCGAGGAACTACTGACGACCCCCGACGAAACACTGCGTTGGGACCGCGTGCCGCAGGTTACCCGCAGCGGCGAGGAAGACACACACACGATGTCATCCGGCGGATGCGTACGCGTTTCCGGGGTCGGCCCGCAGCACACCGAGGCAACCAAAATCTGGTTCGGGCAAGTGTCAAACGAGCCAGGGTACCGCTCCCTGCCGCACCATCACGGTGAAGCCGAGACCGGCGGCTACGTGCTGCGCGGAATCGCACGCATCTACTTCGGCGACAATTACTCCGAATATCTCGACATGAAAGCGGGTGACTGGGTTTTCGTTCCACCATTCATGCCGCACGTGGAGTGCAACATGTCTGTCACGGAGGAGCTGGTGTGGCTCACGACACGCACCCCGGACAACATTGTGGTCAATCTCGACGAGGTCGACGACTCCGTTCTCGTGGGCTTCCGCCGCGCATGACGGCRACCTCCGGCACATTCCTCGCCGCGGTGACGCTGCGTGAAGTGCCCGCCGAGCTGTACGACCGAGCGTTCATCGCGACGAGCCAGTATGTGCCGTGGCCCAAGGCGTACGGCGGGGACATGGTCGCGCAGGCAGCCTCGGCCGCCATGGCAACGGTCAGCGATGATCGTTCAGTGCACTCAATGCACAGCTATTTCCTGCGCCCGGTCGACATCGATGCTGAAGTTCGGTATGAAGTCGAAGTGGTCAGAGATGGCCGCGGATACTCCACCCGGCATGTGCGTGGAATGCAGAACGGAAAGGGCGTGTATCTCTGCATCGCGTCATTTCACGTCCAGGAGACGAGTGGCGAGTATCAGCCGACGATGCCGTCGGTTACTGCGCCTGACGACCTTCCCAGTTCCGCAGAACACCTGGTCGGGGTCGAGAGCGCAGCTGCTGACTACTGGTCCACCGGGCGAAGCTTCGACCACCGGCACGTGGATGGGCCGGTCTACCTCACGGTCGACGGCGAGCACACTCCGCACCAAGCCGTCTGGGTGAAGGCATTCGACCGTCTGGACGACGACCCGGCGCTTCATCGCGCGGCCATCGCCTACGTCTGCGACTACACCATCCTCGAACCGATGTTGCGCGTGCAGGGAATCGGTTGGGCAGAGCCGGGCCTCGTCACCGCCAGCCTCGATCACTCCATGTGGTTTCACCGCGAGGCGCGTGCCGACGAGTGGTTGCTCTATGTACAGGAACTCGGCTCGCTTCAGAACGGTCGAGGCCTCGGTATCGGCCGGTTCTTCGACCGCGCCGGACACCTGGTTGCCACCGTTGCCCAAGAAGGCATGATCCGACAGACAGAGGGGAAACACTGATGAACATCGAAAACGCCGCTCCCCTGGGCCTCTCGCCCTCCGCTCACGTCGACAGCTTCACCCGCGACCGCCTTCCACCCCGTGACACGTGGCCTACCTTCGAATTCACCCTTCCCGAGCTGCAGTACAAGGATCGGCTGAACGCCGCGGAAGAATTGATCGACGCTGGTGTCGCTCGATTCGGCTCCGATCGCATCGCGTTGTCGACTCCGGCCGGTGAGACCTGGACATACGGAGATCTGCAGCGTCGCTCCAACCAAGTCGCGCAGGTTCTGACGGAAGACTTCGCTGTTATTCCCGGAAATCGGGTGATGCTGCGATTTCCGAACTCACCGTGGGCAGTCGCAAGTTGGCTCGGAGTCCTGAAGGCGGGTGCCGTGGTGGTCACCACGATGACGGCCTGGCGCAAAGACGAGATCCGGGCGATTGTCGGCAAAACAGCACCCACCGTCATCCTCACCGACCATCGTTTTCTCGACGACCTCGAACAAGCCGCCATCACTGACGCTGACATCGTGATTGTCGGGGGTGAGCGCGACCAGCTCATCGCGGCATGCGAGGCGAAAAACGGGTTGTTCGAGGCCGTGAAAACGGCCGCCGACGATGTTGCGCTCCTCGGTCCCACATCAGGAACAACGGGCGTGCCCAAGGTCACCATGCATTTTCACCGCGACATCCTGGCGAACGCTGACACGTTCGCCCGACACATTCTTGAGATCGCTGCTGACGATGTGTGTGCGGGCAGCCCGCCGCTCGCTTTCACCTTCGGTCTCGGTGGGTTAGTGGTGTTTCCGCTGCGCTACGGTGCATCCACTTTGTTGACGGAACGCGCCACACCCGTGGAGCTCGCCGAGTTCGTTTCGACGCACGGCGTGACCGTGCTGTACACCGCACCCACCGCCTATCGCGCCATTCTGAAGGCCGACAAAGCGGAGCACTTGCGCGGACTGCGTGTCGCGGTGTCGGCCGGCGAGCATCTGCCGCGCGAGACATTCGAAGCGGTCGAGCAATCCACCGGTCTCCGCCTCGTCGATGGAATCGGTGCCACCGAAATGTTGCACGTGTTCATCTCTGCCGCCAACGGCGAGATTCGCCCCGGTGCAACCGGACGCGCTGTGCCCGGATACCGGGCGACCATTCTCGGAGACGACGGCACGGAACTGCCGGCGAATCAGCCTGGTCGCCTCGCAATTATTGGCCCGACCGGATGCCGGTACCTCGACGACGATCGCCAGTCCAACTATGTGGTCAACGGGTGGAATGTCACCGGTGACACCTACCAACGCGATGACGACGGCTATTTCACTTTTCAGGCTCGCTCGGACAGCATGATCGTCGCCGCCGGATACAACGTCGGCGCTCCCGAAGTGGAGGCAGTCATCGACCAGCATCCGGATGTCTTGGAGTGCGCGGTGATCGGACGTCCCGACGCTGAGAAGGGCATCATCATTGCGGCGTATGTCGTAGCGAAAGACGGTGTCACCACCGACGACGCATTGGCGGAGTCGATCAAGGCACTCGTCAAAGAGAATCTGGCCATCTACAAATGCCCCCGGCGTGTGGATTTCGTCGATTCGCTCCCCCGCAATCCGAGCGGCAAGCTTCAACATTTTCGGTTGCGCGAGCGCGCCGCGGCGGAAGCCGCTGCTGAGCTCCTGGCCATCCACTCAACGACAAACGAGCACGAAGGACTACTCACGTGAGAATCGCGATTATCGGCGGAGGACCCGGCGGGCTCTACTTCGCAGCCCTGATGAAACAGCTCGATGCGGGCCACGATGTGACGGTGTGGGAGCGCAATGCTGCCGACGACACATTCGGCTTCGGTGTCGTCTTCAGCGACGAGACCCTGGGAGGTATCGGCAATGCCGACCCCGTGATCGCGCAGCAGATGAGTGAACGATTCGCCCGCTGGACCGATATCGACATCGATTTCGACGGCCAGAAACACACCATCGGCGGGCAGGGTTTCGCGGCGATGAGCCGCAAGGAGCTCCTCCAGCTCCTGCAAGAGCGCTGCGCCGACTTGGGCGTGACCGTGCTCTACAAGACCCTGGCTCCCGACACCGAAGAGCTCATGCGCGACTACGACCTCGTGCTTGCTTCCGACGGGATCAACTCGGCTACCCGCGCTCGGTATGCCGAAAGCTTTCGTCCCTCACTTGACATGCGCCGGTCGAAGTTCATGTGGCTCGGCACCGATCGAGTGTTCGAGGCCTTCACCTTCGTGATCAAGAAGACCCCGCACGGGGTGATGCAGATTCACGGCTACCCCTATTCAGACACCGGCAGCACCTTCATCGTCGAGATGCACGAGGATGTCTGGCGCTCGGCCGGACTTGATGCGAACGAAGCACTCGTGCTTCCGCCCGGTGTCAGCGATGAAGAGTCAATCGCAGCCATTTCCGAGATCTTTGCCGAGGAGCTGGATGGGCACGAGATCTTCGCGAATAACTCGAAGTGGATCAACTTCACGACGGTGCGCAATGAGAACTGGCGCCATCGTAATCTGGCGCTGCTCGGTGACGCTGCGCACACTGCGCATTTCTCGATCGGCTCCGGCACCAAGCTGGCCATGGAAGATTCGCTCGCACTTGCCGCCTGCCTGCACGAGCATTCCAGCGTCGACGAAGCGCTCGCGGCCTATGAGGCCGAACGGCGACCCGTGGTCGCGTCGACCCAGCGCGCTGCACAGGCATCCTTGGAGTGGTTCGAGAACATCGGCCAGTATGCCGATCAGGACGCCCTCGAGTTCAGTTTCAATCTACTCACGCGCAGCCGCCGAATCACCCTCGAGAATCTGGCCTTGCGCGATCCCGAGTTCGCCGAGCTGGTGTCCACGGACTTCGCCGAGCGGTCGGGCAGTCAGCTGAAGGCGCCCGCGATGTTCCAGCCGCACCGGATCGGGCAGCTCGAGCTCCCGAACCGTATCGTCGTCTCCCCCATGGACATGTACTCCGCAGTCGACGGCCAGCCCGGGGACTTTCACCTGATGCACCTCGGCAGCAAAGCGGCGGGTGGCGCCGGCCTCGTCATGACCGAAATGGTGTGCGTTTCGGCGAACGGGCGCATCACGCCGGGGTGCACAGGACTCTACGATGACGCCCACACGACGGGCTGGCGACGCATCACCGACTTCGTACACGGCACCACGTCGTCGAAGATCGGTGTGCAACTCGGACATTCCGGACGCAAGGGCGCCACCAAACTCATGTGGGAGGGCCTCGATGATCCGCTGGACGAGGGCGGATGGGAAACCGTCGGGCCTTCCGCGATCGCCTACGGAGAGGCATCCCATCTTCCCCGTGCCATCACGAGGGCCGAAATGGACCAGATTCGCGCCGAGCACGTTGCGGCCGCGCTGCGTGCCGACGCGGCAGGTTTCGACCTCGTCGAGTTGCATGCCGCCCACGGCTATCTGTTGTCGTCGTTCCTCTCCCCGATTTCGAACCAGCGCGACGATGAGTATGGCGGTTCCTTGGAAAACCGACTGCGGTACCCGCTGGAAGTGTTCGATGCAGTGCGCGCCGCCTGGCCGGCTGACAAGCCGATGCTCGTTCGAATTTCGGCCCACGACTGGATTGCCGGCGGCAACACCGACGACGATGCGGTTGAAATTGCGGCGGCATTCATTGCGCATGGCGCAGACGGAATCGATGTGTCGTCGGGGCAGATCGCACAGGAGGAGAAACCGGCATTCGGCCGCAGCTACCAGACGCCCTTCGCTGATCGCCTGCGCAACCGAGTCGCGAACAAGAGTGGAGTTACCGTGATCGCTGTCGGCGCCATCTCGTCCTACGACGACGTCAACTCGATCCTCCTGGCCGGTCGCGCCGATCTCGTGGCTCTCGGCCGCACTCACCTCTGGGACGCCAACTGGACCCTCCATGCTGCGGCAGACCAGGGGTATCGTGGCCCGGGCGCCACCTGGATCAAGCAGTTCGCGGCGGGATCGCGCAAACCTCCAACTGCCCGAACCGACGCCGTGCGGCCTCGACTCTCACTGCTCAAGCAAGATCTCGCGGAGCCGAGCAACTTGCACTTGCGCTGGATGCCCGTTGTGCGCGCTGACGCTCACCTGACGAGTGTCGCTGTCCCGACAATTCCGCTGGAACCAGTCGGTGCACCGGAACCGGTCGAAGCGCAGGCTCGTCTCTGAACGTCGTGAAGGAGTTGCCAAGACGCTCGACACTTCGGTGCGCGCTGTGCCGATCCCGATCACTGAATTACTGCCAGGGTTCCGATCACGAGCGGAACCAGGACGATGAGAAGGAGCAACGCCACCGCACTGCTGGTCACGATCGGATGGCGTTCCCAGACATCGAGATTGCGGCCGTGCGATCGCCTCAATTGCGACCACGACAGTGGTGTCTCGTTTCGGTGGATCGGCACAGCGTAGAAGTTGATCATGTCGGTCAAATCAGCCCGATCCCACATCTGGCTCCGGAACCGGAGAAGGGTACGCCCGCCGGCATCGAGAAAGAAGACGTGCTCCACGCTTTCGTCACTGTAGGAGTTGCGCACGCTCATCACGACGACGGATATGACTGCCTCAACCGGTGTGAACACCATCCGGCTGAAATACTCGCGCTCCCTGATTCCGTCAGAGGCGAGCGTGACTCCCGCGCCCCACAACCGATATGCCGCAATGGTGAACAGCAGGAGAAGCACGACGTGAGCGATAACAAAAGGAAGCCAGCGCCCCGTAGGAATGACGATCACGTAAAGCGATAAGAAGACGGGAACGGTGAACATCATGCAGGCGAGCGAGGCATGTCGCCACAGCTTGCGCCGAGGTCGGAACAGCACGAACGGGACGCCCTGCGGCGGTGTCAGTCGATCGGTCAACCGATGCGCCCTTCCCCCCTGAAGATCCCTCTGAATGAGCTGCACCCGACTCCGCCGGATGCCAGCCACACCGGGTCGCTCGAGAGTCGCCCCCCAAACTCCCCAGCGCTGGCCTCGATCCTATCGAGTCGTCGGCGTCTCGCAGGGCAAGCACGCAGTACCGTGTCTTGAGGCGTAGATTGTGGGCGGACGACGTCGCTGTGCAACCGAGCGCGACCACTACCGGAACCGATGACGCAGAGTGAGTTCTGCAGGATGAAGGCCCGCATGAACGGTTCGATCACTCGGATGTCCCCTGACGAGTTGCAACTGATCAATCAGTACTGGAACGCGGCAAACTACCTCACGGTGGCGCAGATCTATCTCCAGGAGAACGCGCTGCTGCGCGAACCTCTCACGGCGGAGCAGATCAAGCCGCGCCTGCTCGGCCATTGGGGCACGAGTCCCGGGCTGTCGCTGATCTACGTGCACCTCAACCGCCTGATCCAACGCACCGGTGCGCAGGTGCTCTACGTCGCGGGGCCCGGACACGGTGGGCCGGCGATCGTCGCGAACGTCTACCTCGAGGGAACGTACTCCGAGATCTATCCGGAGGTCAGCAAGGATGCAGCAGGACTGCGCCGTCTGATCCGCCAGTTCTCGACCCCTGGCGGCATCCCGAGTCATGTCGGACCGCAAACTCCCGGTTCGATCCACGAGGGCGGCGAGTTGGGCTATTCGTTGGCGCATGCGACGGGCGCGGCACTGGACAACCCCGATCTGATTGTCGCTTGTGTGGTCGGCGATGGTGAGGCCGAAACCGGGCCGCTCGCCGCGTCGTGGAAGGCTCCCGCTTTTCTCAACCCCGCGCATGACGGCGCGGTGCTTCCCATTCTTCATCTCAACGGGCACAAGATCTCGGGACCGACCGTGCTCGGCCGTCAATCGGATTCCGACGTCGCCGCGCTGCTGGCCGCCCACGGATGGAATCCGTTCATCGTGGCCGGCGACGATCCGCTGGTCGTGCATGCCGAGTTCGCCGTGGCTCTCGAGCGGGCCTACACGGAGATCCGCGGGATTCAGGCGCAGGCGCGTGAGCACGGCGCATCCGGTCCTGAGCGGTGGCCGGCGATCATCCTGCGCACGCCGAAAGGGTGGACGGGCCCGTCGAAAGTGGACGGCGTGCAGGTGGAGGGCACATTTCGCTCGCATCAGGTTCCCCTCTCCGGGGTGAGAGAGAATCCTGAACACCTGGCACAACTGGAGGCATGGCTGCGCTCGTATGAGCCGGAGTCCTTGTTCGACAGCTCAGGTCGCCTCGTCCCCGAACTCGAAGCACTCGCACCCCGCGGCGTGCTGCGGATGGGCGCGAGCCCCTTCGCAAACGGTGGCCCCGACGTGGCCGATCTCGTGCTGCCGCCGATCGACGACTATGCCGTCACAGTCGGCACCCCCGGTTCCACCAAGCATGAAAGCACGCGCCCCCTCGGCGAGCTTCTGCGCGACATCTACTCCGAGACGGCAACCGATCCGCGATTCAGACTCTTCTGCCCCGACGAAACCAATAGCAACCGCCTGGGCGCCGTATTCGAGGTCACCGACCGCGCGCTGATGGAGTCAGCTGAGGATGGCGGCGAGAAGATCTCACCGGAGGGGCGGGTGATGGAGGTGCTCTCGGAGCATCTCTGCCAGGGCTGGCTGGAAGGCTACCTGCTGACCGGGCGGCACGGTCTCTTCGCCACCTACGAGGCATTCGCGATGGTCAGCGCCTCCATGACCGTGCAGCATGCGAAATGGTTGCAACATGCCCAGGAACTCCCCTGGCGGAGGCCGGTTCCGAGCCTCAACATCCTGCTCACATCGACCTGTTGGCGCAACGATCACAACGGCTTCAGTCACCAAGGTCCGGGCCTGATCGATACCGCTCTCTCGTTGTCAGGGTCGGTCGTGCGGGTCTACCTGCCGCCGGACGCGAACACTTTGCTGGCGGCGGCCGCGCATGTGCTCGAAAGTCGCAACTACGTGAACCTGCTCGTCGTCGACAAGCAGTCGCATCCTCAATATTTGTCGATCGAGGCGGCGCGGGCGCATGCTGCGGCGGGAGCGTCGATCTGGGAGTGGGCCGGCAACGAAGCAGCAAGCGAGGCCGGCGAAAACGAGACGGCCGAGCACCATCCGACTGAGCCCGATATCGTGCTGGCGTGCGCCGGAGATGTACCGACAGAAGAGACGTTGGCCGCTGCCTGGCTGCTCCAACGCTACGTGCCCGACCTGACAGTGCGGGTGGTCAACGTCATGGACTTGCTCGTGCTCCCCCCACGCGACGTGCATCCGCACGGACTCGCCGACGAAGCCTTCCGGCGGCTCTTCACCGCCGACCGCGATGTCGTTGTCGCCTGGCACGGATACGCGCGGGCCTTCCACCAGCTGCTCCACGGCAGGCCGGGCCCCGAGCGCTTTCACGTGCGCGGATACAACGAACAGGGCACGACGACAACGCCGTTCGACATGGTGGTGGTCAACCGGATGAGCAGATACCACCTAGCTCTGGAGGCACTCCACCGCGTGTCAGGTCAGTTCGACGGCGCTGCAGTTCTCGTCGAGCATTGTGAACGGATGCTCGCTCTGCACCACGACTACATCCGGGAGCATCTTGAAGATCTGCCTGCAATTCGAGACTGGGTCTGGACCCCACCCGACGCCTAGCTGTTGGTTCGGCACCTCACCGACGTTCGGCGTCAGCTGGAATGACTGGCTCGCCCCGCCGGGTTCGCACTGGGCGGTGCCGACGGCGCACGTCGTCGGCGATTGAGGCGTATGTTGTGCCCCGAACGATGTCGCTCCTAGACCCCGCAGGTGTGGGAGAAACAGGAAGCCTCGGAGGCACGCATGCTGAATACACTGGAGCTTTTGCAGACGACCGAGGGCCCCGGGCTCTTGCTCACCTGGGGGCCATTTGCCATTCAGATCGGCAATCTCATCGTCATCACCGTCATGATCGTGTTGTTCGTTCTCGCCCTACTGCTGCCGTTTCCAAATGGACGGCGACGCAAATGAGCACTCGCGGAAGCCCGTCACCGGACAGTCCAGAGGACGACGACGACGCGAGCACCTGGACGGGAACCATCCGTCGGTGGCTTCTCCGCCGGCTTCCACCCGACAAGCTCTTGCCCGACGATCAGCCGAGTTACGTCGCTTCGTGGATCTATGTCTTTGGCATGGCAACCATCGCCGCACTCGTCGTCATCATCGTCTCCGGCCTTGTACTGAGCCTGAACGGACCGCAGTGGTACCACCTTTCGGGTCTCGGCCATTTCGTCAACAGCGCCCATCTCTGGAGCGTTGAGCTGTTCTTCCTCTTCATGGTGGTTCACCTCTGGGGCAAGTTCTGGATGGCCGCCTGGCGAGGAGGACGCACCCTGACCTGGATCACGGGGGTGCTGTCCTTTCTGGTCTCAATCGTCGCCGCCTTCACCGGCTACCTTCTGCAGACAAACTTTGATGGTCAGTGGATTGCCTTCGAGGCGAAGGATGCGCTCAACGCCACGGGGATCGGTGCATGGTTCAACGTCGCGAACTTGGGACAGATCTTCATGTGGCACATCACCTTGCTGCCGCTCGCTGTGGCCGCAATCGTTGCGCTGCATGTCGTCCTCGTGCGCATGCACGGGGTGGTACCGCCCCTTGATGCGGCGGAAACCGACAGCCAGCTCCAGCCTCCCGATCCTGCTCTCTCCGATCCTGCTCCCTCCGAAACGGATGGTGGCCGCCCATGACTACGACTCCCCCCACGATGTCGGGACGCAAACGCAATGACCTCGCCAGCAGGCCGTGGCAGGGATCGGTGCGCCGATATGACCTCTTCAAAGAACTCCTCATCGGGCTCATTGTTGTCGGGGTGCTCACACTCGGACTGTCCGCCTTTTTGGGGTCCCCTGACGATTCACCCGTGACATTCCGCGAGTGGGCGAACTCCGCCCCCGCTGACTTCATCGCCACAGCCACCGCGGAGCTCGGTGGCACGAGTGAAACGGCGATGTACGGGCCCCCGTACAACTCAACACCGGACGCCACACAAACCCTCGGGCCGATTGATCTGCAGGGCATGTCCGGGGTGCGCATTCCCATCGACACAGCAAACGACTTCGTCATCGAGCCGTTGAGCACCTTACCTTCGCCGCCTGCCGCCATTCAGGTCTGGACTGCTGCCACGGATGCGCAGCGCACGACGTGGACCGCGGCATACACGGCGGCCCTGACCGCCGCGCCCGGCAACGACCCCTCGCGTGTTCAGAGCGGGAAGTATGGTCCGGTGCCAACGCTCACTCACGACTTACTGTTGATGGCCGGCAACGGCGCACTCGACAATGTGATCCAGGCGCCTGGCCAGTTTTACAATATGGACTACACCCGAGGAATTCTCTTCCTGGGTGATGGGGCCTACTTCCCTGGTTTGGCTGAAGCCCAACATCTCAGCGGCGAGCAGTGGGGAGTGATGAACGAGACGGGAAGCTATCCCGGCCAATCCTGGCTGTGGCTGTTCTCGTTCTGGTATCAGATCGAACCATTCTCGTCTGCGCCCAACGCCGACCTGTTGGTGGTTGTGATCATGCTCGTGCTCTCGGTCGCTCTCATGCTGGTGCCGTTCATCCCTGGCTTGAGATCGTTGCCGAAGTGGATACCCCTCCATCGCTTGGTATGGCGCGATTATTACCGGCGCCGATGAAACTCGGGGATCGTGTTCTAACGGACGAAGTGGGACGATGAAGACATGGACATCGACGATGTAAAACCGATCGAGTATCTCGACGACGACGCCTGCTGGGAGCTTCTCCTCTCTGCAAGCCTGGGTCGCCTGGCCATGAGTGTCGGCAACGAACCCGACATTTTTCCGGTGAACTTCGTGGCCGCAGACGGACGGCTCTTCTTCCGCACCGCGGAGGGTTCGAAATTGCTGGAACTCACGGTCAACGACCACGTTGCTTTCGAAACCGACGGAGTCGGACGCGAGCAAGCGTGGAGCGTCGTTCTTAAGGGCACCGCGCGAATTCTTGAAAAACGCGCTGAGATCGATGCGGCTGAGGAACTACCCCTGCATCCGCTCATTCCCACGCTCAAGTACATCTACGTCGAGATCACCCCCCGTGAGTTCTCAGGTCGTCGTTTCACGCTGGGGCCCGAACCCGAACGGTTCTAGACCTCACGTCCCGCCAACGCCTGATTCTCAGTGCATTGCCACACGCCGACCCGAGTGAGACGTTGAAGGCACACGACAGGTTCGCTGGGGGGGGTTCCTTGCGGGGATGCCTCGACCTAGTCTGACGTCACATCCAACGATTGGGGCGTCATGCAGGCACTCGTGGTTTACGAAACGATCTGGGGCAACACCGAGCAGGTTGCCCGCGCCATCGCCACCGGATTGCGCGGTACGTTCAACGTCGACGTCATGGATTCTGAGACGGCGCCGAACGTGGTGAACACCTATGACCTGGTCGTCGTCGGTGGGCCTACCCATGGCTTCTCAATGACGCGTGCCTCCACGCGCGAGGGTGCCGTCACCGAGCGGGGTGCCCCTCAAGCCCCGGAACGCGGTATTCGGGAATGGCTTGTTGCCCTCACCCCACCCGGTCGTGCGGTTGCGGCAACCACCTTTGACACCCGGGTGAACGCGCCTCGGTTACCCGGATCTGCAGCCAAGGCCGCTAAGCGGGAACTCAAGGAACTCGGCTTCGACATTGTGGTCAAGCAGAAGTCATTTCACGTGCATGGATACGAGGGACCGCTCATCGACGGAGAGCTCGACCGTGCCGAGCAGTGGGGACGCGACATCGCGAAGGCTGCTTCGGCGACCGAGAACGGCTTGCACTGACGCCAACGGCGGTTTCGCCCCGGAGCGGCACTCCCGATAGTGTCGGAACGCACGTGTCGGGTGGACGCTTGAGGGAGCGGTACGGGATGGATCATTTCGAGACAATCGTGGTCGGCGCAGGGGTGGCCGGACTCACCGCCGCCCGGCTGCTGGCGAAGGCCGGCCGTCACGTCGTCGTGCTCGAGGCTCGCGACCGCGTGGGCGGGCGGGTCTGGACGGATCGCAGCGACGGCCTCATCACCGACCTCGGCGCATCCTGGATCCACGGAGTCACCGACGACCCAGTCAGTCAGTCAGCGGAGGCGTTCGGGATGAGGACCGTGGAGTTTTCTGTCGGCGGGTACCAGCCGGACAGTCGGCCGATCGCTTACTACGGTCCTGATGGGAAGCGCCTCACGGATGCTGCCGCACAGCAATTCGCAGACGACATCCGGGCGGTCGATGCCACGCTTTCGAAAGCTATCGCGGCCTCGGATACGGATGCCTCGTATCGCGACGTGACAGAGACGGCCCTCGCCGCCCAGAGCTGGGGCCCCGACCGCGTTGCGCGAGTTCGCGAATTCCTGGAACACCGCACGGAGGAGCAGTACGGTGCGTGGATCGAGGATCTCGCCGCGCACGGTCTCGATGACGACTCTGTCGACGGCGACGAGGTGGTGTTTCCCGATGGATACGACCGCCTTCCCGCACGCCTCGCGGCAGGGCTCGACGTGCGCCTCGAGCACGTCGTCTCCCATGTGCAATGGTCAGCCGAAGGTGTGGCCGTGACAACGGACCGTGGCACGCTGACGGCTGGCAGCGTCGTGGTGACGGTGCCGATCGGGGTGCTTCAGTCAGATGACTTCGTTATTGAACCCCCACTTCCCGAACCCCTGATGGGCGCCCTGGGCCGGCTTGAGATGAACGCTTTCGAGAAAGTCTTTCTGCGGTTCCCGTCCACGTTCTGGGACGACGACGTCTACGCGATCCGGCAGCAGGGCCCCGAAAGCCGCTGGTGGCATTCCTGGTACGACCTCACGCCTCTGCACGGAACGCCCACGCTGCTGACCTTCGCCGCGGGACCGGCGGCGCAAGACACGCGCAACTGGGATGACGAGCGGGTCGTCGAGTCGATCCTTGCGCAGCTGCGGCGGCTCTACGACGATCGCGTCGAGCGCCCAACTGCTGTGCACAGGACCGCGTGGCAGGACGATCCGTTCGCTCGCGGTTCGTACGCGTTCATGACGGTCGGATCGACGACGGCCGACCACGACGACCTTGCAACCCCAGTCGGTGGAGTGCTCCACCTCGCCGGGGAGGCGACCTGGACGGACGACCCGGCGACGGTTCCGGCAGCGTTGTACTCCGGCCACCGGGCGGCATCGAACATCCTGCAGCGGGACATCCCGATCGACCAGGTGTGGGCGCACGACTGACAAGCTGGCGATCGGCCAGGCTTCTGCGAAGGTCTGGGGTGCTCGGATGGCGCCGCGGGACTTCGCGCGGCACCACCCTGAGGACCCGCGCGCGATCGTGCTTCGCTGCGCAGACGTAAGGAGTCCGAGGACGGCGCGATTAGGAATGGCTGTTGAGTGCCACCGTCACCTCTATCTCAATGAGTAGGCCCTCAATTGCCAGCCCCGTCACTCCGACAATGGTTTGCGCTGGGTGCACCTGAGAGCCCTGGATTTCTTCGATGGCACTGGTGATTGTCGCGTATTCGGTGGGCGTCAGCGTGTAGATGGTTCGCCGGACGACGTCCTGCCACGTTGCGCCGATTGCATTCAATGCAAGCTCCACGTTGCGCATGGCAGCACGTGTCTGTTCAGCGAGATCCCCAGGCCCAATGATGCTGAAGTCGGGAGCGAGTGCGACCTGGCCGGCAATGTACGCGACGCGGCCCACGTCGGCTATGGCTATGTGGTTGAACCCGGGGGCAGGATGGATCTCCGGTGGGCTGATCAATACGCGTGCTGACATAGTGTTCTCTTTCTGTAGATGTGGTCAAAGAGGGCAAACGGGAAGACGTGATCTGGTTCCTGGAGATCGACCACAAGGCGGTCGGCACTACCGGGCGTCGCCGCCAATGGACCGCGACGAGTTCACGGGGACAGGCACGCTTCTCTTCATTCGAGCTCGGCGCGCGGATTTCGCAATTGAACGCAGCGCTCGAGCCGCGAATCGTCGCCCGCCTTGAGGGGTGTCGCCGAGCAACCGTTCGGCGGCGAGCTGGCCAGAAATCGTGTTGACACCTCCACCAGGCCACGTTGCCGCCCCCGAAATGTAGAGGCCTTCGACGGGAGTGGAGTAGCGAGCGAGGCCCAGGGACGGCCGCATGCCGAACAACTGGTTCTGGTGGTGGCTTCCACTCACGGAGTCCCCTCCGACCAGGTTGGGATTCGCTTTCTCGAGATCTTCTGGAGTCAACGACACCGAGTGCAGGATGCGTTCCCTGATGTCGGGCGCGTAGCGGGCAAGTTTGTCGATGATTCGTTCAGAAAACTCGGTGCGGGCTTCCTCCCATGTCCTTCCAGCCAGTGATCCGGCTGCGTCAGACCGGATGTCGGCGGGGACCATTCGAACCTCAACCCACGCGGTGTGGTGGCCAGGCTTTTCGACGCGACTCGGATCAACGGCACTTGCCTGTCCGATGACGAGCAATGGCTCATCTGGCAGCGTCCCGGCCACCGCCTGCTGGTAGGTTCGGGCCATGTCGTCAACGTAAGGACCAAGATGCACGTACGCGACGTGCTCAAGGCGCGGATCCGTCCAGGGGATGGGTCCGTCCAATGCCAAGTGCATCATGAACGTTCCAGGGCCGAACCTATAGTTGTCGGCGGCCGCGGTCATCGACGCGGGCACTCGTTGCTCACTGAGGAGACGGTTCACCACGAGGGGCACCGGCGTCGTGGCAATGACTCCGTGGGCGACGGCAATCTCTTCTCCGGAGGACAGCCGGACCCCGGTTACACCGTTGATGTCCGTGAGAACCTGCGTCACGTCGGCTCCGGTGCGGATGATTCCTCCGCGAGCCCGGACGAGACTGGCGATTGCCGCCGGCAGTTTCGCGGCGCCTCCCTTCACGACGCTCATTCCGCCGCGCATGTTTCCATAGAGTTCCAAAAGCGGGAAGAGCGCCCCCGATCCGATGTCTGGTCCGAAATCTAGGTGCATTCCCCATGCCGCAGCGAGCGACTTGGCCTCCGGGGTGGAGAAGTACTTGTCGCCAAAACCTCTCGTCGAGGACAGCATCAAGGGCGCTAGTTCGGCAAGCGGGGTGGTTTTTCGAATGCCCCATGCCGCGCGAAGTGCCGTGAACAGCGACTGTGAAGGCAGCGGGCTCACATACAGCGGGAAGTACACCCGGGTGAAGTCGTCGTAGAGCCTGCCCAGCGTCTCCCACCCCTTGGCATCCTCGGCAGAGTGGTCCTCCCACATCTTCGTCGTTTCGCTCTCATCAGTACTGACCCGCAGGCTGGTCCCATCGGGGAAGGCCGAGGCATACGGATGCGCTGCGGTGACGAAGTCGAGTCCCAACCCGCGAAGTTCCGTTCCATACTTGGCGTAGAACGGGGAGCCCACGAAGAGGTTCATGCTCATCGCATACAAGTCGTGAACATACCCCGGAAGCGTCACCTCACCGCTCTTTACGCAGCCCCCTACCTCGTCGGACTGCTCCAGCACGAGCACCTTGCGACCTGCATCGGCGAGAACGGCCGCAGCAACCAGACCTTGGATACCAGCGCCGATAACGACCACATCGAAAGACTGCATTTGAGCTCCTGAACTGTTGTATCGAAAAGCGTTTGACAATTGTTTTCGGCGTTGCAGAGCAGTCGGCCACATCCCGCGGATATGGCCGACGGCGGCCCGTTCCCGGGTCCGCTTTGGCCGACGTCGGTCGAACCCCTCGACTGTGCACTCAGTATCTACACTCCACCCAAAACATGCAATAGCACTGCACAAGATTGACGGGTCGCGGTCCTGTGAAGTCATCGTGAAAGAGGTGCAATACATCTAGATTCCGGGCCGCCTTAGACGTTTGCCAACATTCTTTTGGTTCAGAATGATCGGTGCGGAGCGGGCCTGTACGCTCAACCTCTACAGGAGCGTGCAGTGAGAGTGTAAGTTGGCATCATGGTTGGAGCGAGATTGAAGGCATTGCGGTCGGCTCGAGGCATGAGCCTGCGGAGTCTTTCGGGGGAAACCGGGCTGTCGCCAACGATGTTGAGCCAGATCGAGCGTGGGGTGACCGAGCCAAGCCTGAGGTCCCTTCGTTTGCTTGCCGGTGTTTTCGGGCAGTCGATTTCGACTCTCTTCGAAGAGGAATCCTTTCCCGTGGTTCATGTCAGCCACGAGGGAGAGCGCTCAAGGATCAGCTCTCCCAAAGGGCATATCCAGTACGAGCGACTGGCGCCCGGCAATGGACAGCTGGAATTCCTCAAGGGGTTGCTCGGTCCCGGTGAGACGTCCAGCGACGAGCCATGGTCACATGAAGCGCTTGAATGTGCCTATGTGTTGCAGGGCACATTGACCGTTGTCGTCGGGGACGGCGCCCATGTCCTCGCAGCCGGGGACGCCATTACCGTCGACTCCCGTCAACCCCATCGGTACATCAACAACGGCACTCACCCTGTTGAATTCATCCTTGCGGTGAACCCGCCAACCCCATAGCCGGCTGAGCCCGACGAGGGCTCGCTCGGCCGAGACGGTTCCAGTTCATCTGGACGGTTCCCTCACGTTGAAGGCCAGTCAGGCGACTGGAGGCGCCTGTTGGCTGCGTGA
The DNA here is from genome assembly GCF_052113185.1 of Leifsonia sp. YAF41. NCBI lineage: Bacteria > Bacillati > Actinomycetota > Actinomycetes > Micrococcales > Microbacteriaceae > Leifsonia > Leifsonia sp. YAF41. The sequence continues at coordinate 76,576 of NZ_JBFRCS010000006.1, read as the reverse complement.
ACGCGCGACTGTCTCGGGATGATTCAGGTCGAACGCGGGAGCCTCGCTGCGGATCTGCGGAACCGACGTGAAGTTGTGACGCGGCGGAGGGCACGAGGTGGCCCACTCCAGCGACCGGCCGTGTCCCCACGGATCATTGACGAGGACGCGGGGAGCCTTCCGGGCGGTGATGTACACGTTCAGTAGAAACGGGATCATCGACACGGCAAGGATCGCCGACCCGACCGTCGATAGCTCGTTCATCCAGGTAAAACCGTCGTCGGCCGTATAGGTCGCGTACCGTCGCGGCATCCCGACAACTCCGAGCCAGTGTTGAATCAGGAAGGTGGTGTGGAAGCCGATGAACAGCAACCAGAAGTGCCACTTGCCCAGACGCTCATTGAGCATCCGGCCGGTCCATTTCGGCCACCAGAAGTAGAAGCCGCTGAACATCGCGAAGACGACGGTACCGAACACCACATAGTGGAAGTGGGCGACAACGAAGTAGGTGTCTGACACGTGGAAGTCGAGCGGCGGCGACGCGAGGATGACACCGGTCAGACCACCGAAGGTAAACGTGACCAAGAAGCCGATCGCCCAGAGCATCGGGGTTTCGAAGGTGACGGACCCACGCCACATGGTTCCGATCCAGTTGAAGATCTTCACGCCGGTCGGAACGGCGATGAGCATCGTCATCACGGAAAAGAACGGGAGCAGCACCGAACCGGTGACGAACATGTGGTGTGCCCAGACAGTGATGGACAGCGAGGCGATGGCGATCGTGGCGTAGACGAGGGTCTTGTACCCGAAGATCGGCTTGCGGCTGAACACCGGTAAGACTTCGGAAATGATGCCGAAGAATGGCAACGCGATGATGTACACCTCCGGATGCCCGAAGAACCAGAAGAGGTGTTGCCAGAGCAGGGCGCCACCATTCGCCGGGTCGTAGATATGGGCGTTGAAGACGCGGTCGGCGGCGAGGGCGAGGAGCGCCGCCGCCAGCACGGGAAAGGCGATGATCACCATGATCGAGGTGATCAGGATGTTCCAGGTGAAGATCGGCAGGCGGAACATGGTCATCCCGGGGGCTCGCATCGTGATGATCGTGGTGATGAAGTTCACCGAACCGAGAATGGTACTGAACCCGCTCAGGGCAAGGCCGATTGCCCAGAGATTGCTGCCGACGCCAGGCGAGAATGTCGTGCTGGACAGAGGGGCGTACCCCGTCCATCCGAATGACGCAGCGCCTTGCGGGGTGAGGAATCCGGCGACGGCGATGAGGCTCCCGAAGTTATAGAGCCAGTAGGCCAACGCGTTCAGACGAGGGAACACAACGTCGGGTGCGCCGATCTGCAACGGCATGAGCACGTTGGCGAAACCCGCGAAGAGAGGGGTCGCGAACATCAGCAGCATGATCGTGCCGTGCATCGTGAACATCTGGTTGTACTGCTCTTTGGTCTGCAGCACGGACAGACCGGGAGCGAAGAGTTGCGCGCGCATGATGAGCGCGAGCACGCCGCCGAGACTGAAATAGATGAAGGACGTGATCAGGTACAAGTAACCGATCTTCTTGTGATCGGTTGTCGTGAGCCATTCGACGATGTGTCGCCGCTTGGTTGTGCCATCCGGTCGCATTCCCCGCGACGGTGTGCTGGCCGCAGGCCGCATGGGGGCCGCGGTGGAGGGGGCGTCGCTTTCCACACTCATCGTTGACCGTCTCGGGCGGGTTCAAGGCTGCACTTTTCGGCTTCGTTGCCGTGCAGAACACTGATAGTCATCAGTCACCTCGTGTGCGGGTCACGGATTGATTGCTGATTGGATCTGGTACTACACGGTAGGCCGGTCTGCATCGAAGAGCAACGGCGGGGAGGCTGGTGTGGTCATCGGCGATCGACGTAGATGACTTCGATGGCGTTGTTTCCGTAGCCCAGCCGGTTCCACGGCGGAAGGTCGGGTTGCACGTTCCCGGCGGCGTCGGTCGCTCTGACTCTCAGAGTGTGTCTTCCAACGTTGTTGGTGTCCCAGGTGAAGGTCCAGTCCTGCCAGTGGAATCCATTCCCGGCTGGTTCCAGCTGTGCTGGGTACCAGTCACCTTCTCCGGTGAGACTGACCTCGACGCGCGTGATGGGGCCGTTGCCCGACCAGGCCTTTCCCCGGACCGTGTATGCCCCCAGGCCGATGGTGGAGCCTGGCGCTGGATCGGTGATCCGGGCTCGTGGCCGCATCAGGGTCACCGATTCAGGAGGTCGGTCTGGCCACTCGTACATGTAGTGGCCAGTCTGGAACTCGCCGGCATAGGGCTCGGTGAGCACGTCGATTCGCTTCAGCCACTTCACCGACGCCACGGCGTACCAGTGGGGCACGATCAACCGGAATGGTGCGCCGTGGTCGGGACCCAGAGGCTCCCCATTCATCTCATAAGCGATGAGGATTCCTGACGCAGGGTCTGTGGCGTGTGCGAGTGGCAGGGACCGGATGAAGGTGAGGTCGTCCTGGTCAGTATCGGGGAGGATCGCCTGCAGGTGGTAGGGACCGTGGTCGGCACCCTGGGCGCGGACTTCTACCCCCTGCGCCGCTGGCTCGACCTTCGCCAACACCTCGTGGAGAAGCGCGCCAGTCCAGCGTGCCGTGGAGACGGCAAAGTCACCCCAGGGTTCACCGGTCGGCAAGGGCCTCATGGCCAGGCGGCCATTTCCTGCACATTCAAGGGTGACCGTGTGCTCGTGTGCCGGCATCGCGCGCAGGTCGTCGAGCGTCAGGATGGTTGGATTCGCTACCGCGCCACCGATCTCCAAGGTGCCGTCGTGAGCGGGCACCGCAAAGTTGCTTCGCACGTAGTGGAGCTCAGTGGGGGTGATCTCACCGTCGAGTGCCGCCGGCGGCGCCTCGGCGTTGTAGGGTGCGGGGTTGATCATCACCAATGCAGCGCGTGCGGCATCGAGATCATGAGCGGCGGTCATGGCAGCCTCCTTGGGGCAGGTCAAACACGAAGTGGCTCTCTCAAAAATCGGTGTCGCTGAAGGTCGGTTCGCGGCCGTCGTTGAAGGCGCCGATTCCTTCGACGCGGTCGGGATGGACAGCGGAGCGCCAGTGTGCGTCCATCATGATTGCGATCGCCTGCTCGATCGGCTCACCCTCGCCCAGGTGAACCGCGCGCTTCACCGCCTGGACGGCGGTTGGCGAGTTGCTAGCGATCTTGTCGGCGATCTGCCGGGCTGCGGACATCAACTGGGCGGGATCGTGGAGTTCGTTGACCATGCCGAGTCGGTATGCCTCCTGGGCAGTGATTGGATCGCCGGTCATCAGCATCTGCAGTGCCTTACCGCGGGGCAGGAGACGGGGCAGCAAGGCCGGTGATCCTCCGCCGGCTGCCAGGCCGAGCATGGCTTCGGGCTGGCCAAAGGTCGCGTTGGCCGAGGCGATGATGAAGTCCGTGCTCTGGGCGAGCTCGCACCCTCCCCCGTAGGCGATTCCGTTGACGGCGGCGAAGATCKGCTTGCGGAGCTGGCGGACCGTGTAGAGGGTGCGGTCGAAAGCTTGGCGTTGACGCAGCCAGTCCTCCTTGGTCATGGATTTGCGCTGCCGCAAGTCACTGCCGACCGAGAAGGCGCGGTCGCCGGCTCCGGTCAGGATGACGACCCGTACCGCGGTGCGAACGGCGATCTCCTCGACGACGTCGGTCAGCAGGGCGCCCATCTCTGTGGTGATCGCGTTGTCGGCACGGGGCCGGTTGAGGGTGATCAGGGCAACTCGACCGTTGGAGAGGTATTCCAGCAGCACGGGCGCCTCGGTCTCCTCGACGTCGGGCGCCGGTGGGCCGAAATCGAGTGCTGCCCAACGGTCTGTGCTTGATGAGCTCATCATGCTCCTCTCGGGTGTGGACTCGTCAGGTGTCGAGTTCGGCGAGCCAGCGCAGCGCCCGCAGGCTGGGGGCGAAGCAGTACTCGCCTCCGCGGGTGACCACGAAGGGTGGGAGGTTCTGCAACCTGCGCCGGATCGGTCGTTGTGGGATGGTGAAACCGCTCGACTCGTCGTGAGGTCCGACCAGGGGGTCGGACTCAAGTGGAGCGCCGATGAAGATGCCATCGTTCAGCCACTGAGTCTTCACGAACTCGAACTGACGTTTGATGTGGGCGCCGGCGAAGACGAAGACGATCCCGCGGTCGATCCCGTCGTCCTCGAGCACTCCGTCGGGGAGCATCGGTCCGTAGCTCGTGCCGCGTCGGATCATCCGGTGGAGCCGGACATCCACGCTGCCGTCGTGGTCGAATGCGTCGCGTGGGTTTGCCCTGCGGGCGTGTGCCCCCACCGGGCACTTGAAGCCGCGCGGGTCATCGGCGAAGAGGAAGTCGTTGTTGCGCAGTGGGTCGCTCCCGAGTTCGGGGTCGTCTCGCTCGGGAGTGACTGCGAGCGGCGCACCGCTCTGCCAGCGCCCGACCATTTTCGCGCCGAGGAGGTTTTCCTCCTCACGGCTCGCTGCCCTGGTGCGAAGATAGGCCCGGTAGGCCGCCACCTTCGTGTGCAGCTTTCGGAACACGACGTAGGTGCCGTTGCGGCCCAGCACCTCCGGGGTGGGCATCGGCGGCAGTTCGCCCGTCTCATCGGGATAACCCAAGACGATCTCGCCGGCTTTGAGTGGTCGCTCATGGGGATTGCTGGGGCGTCGGCCGCTCCCCTCGACGGCAGGTTGACTGATCCCGTCCTTGAAGCCGAAGGAGGTGCGGCCGGTGGCGAGCTGGTAGCAGTCCTGACGCCAGATCAGCTCGACGCCGGGAAGCTCGGTCAAGGCATTGCGTGCCTTCTCGACGGCTGCGTGAAGCTGTTCCTCGTCGGAGGAGAGGACAGCGATCGCGACATGCACATCGTCGGTGCCGAGAGGTTTCTCCCAGTGGTCAGGGGCGCTCTCACCGACATCCCCCAAAATTTCTGCGCGGGCTGCCATGCCTTGACGGAACTCCGGCGCGAAGCTATCCAGTGACGCTTGCGGCACACCGAGGGCCTTCAACCCGGGGTACGTGAAGGCGACGGTGAGCGAGGTGTTGTCCGGGGTGTCGGCGGCTCCGGCGGGGTTGACGATTCGGTGAAGTCTGCGGACGAGCTCACGGCCGTCAGCGCGGTCCGCGATGCGAAGCAGGAGGTAGGTTCCAACGTATGGGGAGGGGCGTTCGTACAACGCGCCGGCCTGGATGTCGTCGAGTTCCAGGGGTACGCCTGTCGTGGCCGCCATCGATCATGCGCCTTTCGTTCTCAGTGGTGCTCAGGGGGTTCGGGCGGGTTCGGGTTCGGCGTCGCCAGGTACGGGAAGTTGCCACTGGCTTGCTGGGTGGCGGAGTCGACGCCATCTCGGATCGTCGGGCCCTGACCCGCATTGACGAGCTGGGTGAAGATCGTGTCCATCACGTCGTCGTTCAACGTGCGTCCCCCGCACGTCTGGTGAGCTTCGCCGCGCCGTGCGGCGAGCTCGATCTCGAGGAATGAGCCGTGCTCAAGATAGGGCTTCGTGACGTCGACAATCAGATAGTCAGCGAGCACCAGGTCCGTGAGCGGGTGGTGCCCGTTCGTGTCGATGGGCCAGTCCATCTTCCCGTCCAGGGCATCCCAAAAGGCGAGGTTGGCGTCGAGTCGCGCTCGGTAGGCGCCCAGGTAGGAGTCTCCGAGGTGGAACGCGTTATCCATGTTGTACAGGTCGCGGATCTCGAGATCCCGGTTCACGGGATCGAAATCTTTCGGGGCGAGCATCATGTTCTTCACCTCGGGGCGACCCACTCGTTCGATCCTGACGTTGAATGTTCCCCTGGTGAGGGTTTCAGCAACGACGCCCACGAGATCCCCGCCGGGCAAGAGGCTGGTGTCGATCTCGACGACGATGCTGAGCACGTTCTTGCCGTCGAGGAAGATCGAGCCGGGATCGGTGAAAGCGAGCTTCCGGGTCGCGATCGTCGCCAGGGCGGCGCGGGCATCCATGATGAACGGGTCCCAGCGCGTGCCGGCGAAGACCCTCATGCCGTTCCCAGCGCCTCCGTCCGGATCGTTGACGCTGAAGGAGATTGATCCCGACGGACCACTGCAGGTGCCCTGCTGCTGACGGCTCGGCTGCTCCTCGGCGTTGCCCGGGGCGTCATCCGGAGCGTCGAACACGCACTCCACGACGATCTCCTCATCCCCGGGAACGAACCCCCACCCGGCGTCGTTCGGGCTCGGCTGGTGGAGTGGTCGAAGCCGGAAGCGGTACAGCAGACCCTCGGAGAACAAATCGGAGGGCTTGGCCATCGGCAAGGTGTTCAGGACAAGCACGAGCCAGCCCGGCCGCTCGGGGCTGGGGAATGCGTACACGTCCGTGATGTCCGCGATCGGGTTGGCGAGGGCGCGTGGCCCGGAAATGTGGTCCGACATGACAGTGCCCGTCTCTGTTGCGTTTAGTCGCCGGCCTCATCCAACAGTGGCTTCAGCGCTGGATGCTGGAGGATCTCTGCGGCCTGAGGGTGGTCGAGCACCTGTTGGAAGGCGTTGTTCACACGCTGAGCCTTCCGGATCTCTCTCACCGTCCCGCCGTAGTTCCGGGCGTATGCGGCTGCCGATTGCTCGGCGTCGAGGATAAAGGCTCGCAGGGCGGCCAGGTCGGGCAGCCCGTCGTATCCTTCGACATGGCGGAAGATGACGTCGAACAGTGCCAAGGTTGGACCAGAGGTGAAGAAGTCCTCCATGTAGGCGTCCCACGGGCCATCGAAGCTGGTCACGAATGCGAGCCGCGTGTCGTCGTCGAACATGACGAACCGCGCCTCGTGAATTGTCTGAACCGCCATCCCGTAGTCACCGGGCCGGTAACCCGGCGTGTCCTGCAGATCGACGAGCGCGGCGCGCAATGGCGGCCCCTCGCCCGGCTTGACGCGGAAGAACAAACTGAACTCGCTAGTCGGTCCGACACTGAGTCCCGGCTGCGTTATTCCACCCTCTGATGTGGCCATGCGAGGGACTATAGCAGGCCTCCCCCGGGACCGCCCAAGGAACTGCGTTGGCTCCTCACGCGCATCGAATCATGGTGGGGAAGGATCGAAATTTGCACGGATGGGTTCATTCCCGTGGCGTCGTCGGCTGCGCTGCGAGAAGGGCGGCGTTCACCCGGCTCTGGAGCTGGAGCAACGGCGCGTGGGAGGCAGGCCAGATTTCGAGCAGATTGACCAGTAGCCGCCGGAGTCGTTCGAGCACCATGATGAACGGTGTCGCGAACTGCATCAGATCCTCGATGGCGACGCGCAGGTAGTCCTCCCACGCGGGAAGCACCAGCCGGACCCGTGTATCACCAGCGGCATCCGTCACATCCGCCACTGCCAGCTCCCTCATCGCCACCGCCCGCAGCAGCCCCTCGCTCGCGTCGATGGAATCCACTGCGGTCGCCGGGTCGTTGACCGACGGGGACAGCGCTCGGAGCGCGATATCTGAAAGCAACCGGAAAGCCAGCATCGGGTCCTGGCCGAACGAGCGCTCGGCGCCGCGCACCACTGCCGCGCGTACGACCTGATCGCTCAGCTCACCTCCGTGGATGTCGGCAAGCGGCGACTCATCGTGCACGGTGTCTCCCACGCCGACACGGAACACCACCAATGCGTCTGCTCGCGTGGCCGCCTCGATCAGCCATCGGAGTTCCAGCTGCTGAACAACACCGGGCGCACCGGCCCAGGTCACGGTGCGCCGCAGTTCGGGTAGCTCCGCAGAAGGCTCGTCTGTCGCGTCTGGTGGCTCCGAGCGCAACGGGTAAACAGCGGCGATCACGGCGCGGCCGCGCGAGGTCACGGCGTCGAGAACAGAGGCCAGCTGGAGCGACAGAAATGCACGAATCTGCAGTGCCCGAATCAGCCCAAACGTGACAAGCGCGGCGAGAATCGCTGTGGCCGGCACGAGCACGGTCACGTCGGTCGAGTTGAGGCTGACCACGCCGGCGGTCACGGCGAAGGTGAAGACACCGACGGCCAGGGCAAAGGTGCGCCACACGAGCGGGTCGCCGCGAAAGAGGTTCAAGCGTGGCGAGAAGGTGCTGGCGGACCATTGCACCACCCCGAAGAGCAGTGAGAAGACGATGCTGACCACACCGATCACCCCGATGCCGAGTGTGAACAGAAGCTCAGAGAGTCGGTCGCCCTGCACGGTTGGCCCGACGGATACACGGGGCAGTGCGACACCCAGAGCCAGTCCGATCAGTGCGCAGAACAGCTGCGCAAGGTCGGCACGCAGTCGGCGCCGTGCACGCAGCAATCGCCGGGGTAGGACGGGCATCACAACCTCCCAGGGCACCAACTCAGACCGATCGGCTGGCACGCGGATCGCGTCATCCGATGGGAATGCAGGGACTCTCCCCCAGTGTCCCACGTCAGGAACTGCCGGTCTTGGCCGTCTCCCGCGCGATGTCAGCCGCGCTCTGGCACGTGGGTGGCGACGTCGGCCGCTGCAACAGCCGGCGCCCGGCCATGGAATCAGGACGGTCTTGTCTTCGGCCGGCAGGTATCTTGGGAGCGTGCTCAATAGTTGGAATGCTGACGGATTCGGTGTCATGCGTTTGCCGTCGGGTCGACTTCTGCGCGGACGTGGGCTCAGTCAGCCGATACCCGGTGGTGCGATCCCCGATTTCGCGATCTATCTTCTGGCACAGATTCCAGCAGCCTTCGAATGGGAAACACGATGGGTGCGATGGCCCGACTTTGGGCTGCCGAGGGATCGCAACGATGCAAACGATGCACTGCGTGAAGCGTGGCTCCGATCGGAGACGGAGCGCGTCGAGATCGCCTGTGATGGCGGTCAGGGGCGCACCGGCACCGCACTGGCGTGTATTGCCGTGCTCGACGGTGTGCCCGCTGACAAGGCAGTGAAGTTCGTTCGCGAACACTACAACTCCCGCGCAGTCGAGACACTGTGGCAACGCCGTTACGTCGCCCATTTTTCCGCGGGCTGATCGAAACGCCTGGGCCAGGCACGGCGGGGCAGCGGGTCAGGGGAACGAAAGACGCGGGCGGGCGCTGATGCGCCCACCCGCGTGACTTACGTGACTGGAACTCGGTCGTTGCTGGATCCTTCGCCGCGCCCTACTTCGGTCCGGCCTTCCGAGCGAGTTCGAGCGTCCGTAGCGACTCGGTGCGACCGGCGACGTCGACGGCGCGGTACTCGATCGTCGTCGCGCCCTTACCGACCTGAATCGGCCCGGTATACGGCTGGAACTTCCCGGTTCCGATCCGGTATTCGATGACGGCGACACCCGACGTCGCGTCCGTCGCCATCAGTGTGACGATCCGCTTCTTGGTATCGACCTTCGCCGAGGTGAGCGGAGCGGTCGTGTCGCGCTTGACCGTGACCGTGGCTTCCTCGGAGACATTGCCCGAGGCGTCGGTGGCTCGTGCCTTCACGATCGTCGTGCCGTCGGTGGTGATAGCGAGCGGCACGGCGTACGGTTTCCATCCCGAGCCAGTCGAGATCTCGATTGACGGCGCATCATCGAGGGCGTCGGTCGCTTCCGCGGTGACAATAACGTCGCCCGTGAACCAGCCGGTCGCCGGCTTGGCCGGCGATGCCGTGAGCGTGATCGTCGGCGCCTCGGCGTCCTCGCCCGCCGGGTGGATGGTGAATGCATCGACGATCATGTAGCTGCCCGATTTCATCGTGCCGGTGATCGTGTGAACGCCTGGAGCCAGGCCGCTGATCGAGAGCACCGTCTGCTGGTGCGTCCGTGTGCCGCTGTAGAAGGACTGCGTCGTGTAGAGCGCGCCGTCGAGCGTGATGTCGACGTCGCCGAGGTCGCTGTTGATCTGAGAGATGAGGTCGATTCCGGTCCCGTTGAACGTCAGCTCCCACGAGTCGCCGAGATTCTGCGTCGCGTCGATGTCGTCCAGCCAGGCGCCCGCCCCGCCCCGCGATGCGTCGCGCCAGATCCACGACTCCTGAGTGGGGGCTTCGGCGGTCCGGTAGATGACGCCGGAGGTGTTGTTGAGGGTCTCGGCGTCTGTCGGCTTCGTGAGCTCCACCGTCACGTTCGTCGAGGCCCGGCGTACGCCGAGGGTGATCGACGAACCAGCCGGCAGAGCGTTGTAGGCCTGCCAGAACGAATTGCGCTGATCAGTGACCTCGGTGCCGTTGACCGTGCGGATGAGGTCGTCGGTGCGTAGACCTGCCGTCGCAGCGAGGCTGCCGTCCGGGACCCAGACGAACTTGACGCCCTTGAAGTCGCTGATCGCATACGACGACTGCTCCGCCGTGGTGGTGATATTGGCGATATTGCCACCCCAGAGCTTCTCGACATACTTGCGGTGGGCAAGTTCGATCGGGTCGGGGCCGGTCGTGCCGGTCGGGAGCACTGCCTTCGGCGGGAGTGTGCCGTCGGCGGCGCCGAAGCCCGTCATCGGGATGTTCTGGTAGCCGAGCACCAATGCCGGTGACGTGCCGGCGACGGTGAAGTCGTAGTCCCCGGTCGGGTCGGCAGCGGAGAATGCCGGGTCGCCGACCTTCGAGTCCCGGTCCATCCCTGCCGTGTACCAGCTTGACGCCGTGTTGATCGTCGCGCCGTCGGCAGACAGCTTCTCGGTGGTACCGCCTCTCGGCTTCACGTCGATCGCGGCTCCGGCATTCCAGAAGAGGTTCTTGCCGATCGCGTACTGCGCGCGGGCGGTGTCGTTGAGCACGTTGTCGTAGGGAAGCCGGCCGAGAGTGATGTTCTGCTCGATGACGTCACCACCGGGCATGTAGCTCACTTGCTCGAACGTCGCCCCATCGAGGATGAGGTTGTTGCGCAGAGTTCGATCGAAGCCGTCGCGGAGTTTGACGCCGCCTTTGAGAAGCACGTTGTTCGTCATCACGAAATTGGATGAGCCGTCGTCGAGGTCGATCGCCCAGTCGCCGCCGTGCCAGAACCGGTTGTGGTCGATCGTGATCGGCTTGACGACGTCGAGCTTCATCATGGCTCTGGCCTGTTCGGCCGTCAGCGGCCCTCCGGTGTTCCCCATGAACGTGACTCCGTCGGCGAGACTCGCGAAAGCGTCGTTCGCAGCGCCCGTCTTCCAGAATCGACTGCGGCCCCACGAGTTGATCGAACCGTTGTCACCCGTCTCCCGTACGCAGTCGAAAATGTCGTTGTCCTGAATAAGGTGCCCTCCCCACGTGTTGTCGGAGAAATTGAGGCATGCGCGCGGGCTGTCCGAGAGCGAGTTTCCGCGAACGGTGATGTCGAGCGCCATGGCGATGTTCACAGACGAGGTCTGCTTCTCGTAGCGCCCGTTGTTCCTCATGACGTTGCCCTCAATGAGGACATCGCGCGGGTAGTCTTCGGTTTTCGGTCCGCTGCCGAGATCGCTGATCCGTGGGGTGGTGAAGTAGTTGTCGGCGTAGTTGCGGACGGCGTTCGGTGACCCGACGACCTGGATGTCGGTGGCGCCGTTGTTCTCGAACCGGCTCGCGGTGATCTCGGTGCCGCTGTTGTATCCCTCAAGGAAGATGCCGTTGCCGCCGAGGTCCGTGAACGATGACGACGTGAACGTGACGTTCCGGCTGTTCTTGACAGAGGCCGCGCCCTTGGCAACGACGGACCAGTCGCCCCGCGACAGGTTGACGAAGGGGCTGTTGAAGAGCGTGCGGTGGGTGCGCTTGAAGCTGAGGTTCTCGAAGGCGATGTCGTGGATCGGGTCTGCGGAGGAGGCGCCGGTCAGAGTGACGAGCTGGTCGAGTTCGCCGACCTCGACGGTAGCGGTGGAGAGGTCCACACCTGGAGCAGTCTTGAGGTAGAGCTTGTTCGCGTCGCGATCGAGGAACCATTCGTTCGTGGCGTCGAGTTCCTCCCGGATGTTCTCGACCATGACCGCGTTTGCGTTCATCGGCAGGGCGGCATTGCAGTCCTGCGGGCGGTTGTTGTCGCCGACGAACGTCAACTGGAGGGCGTTGTCGCTCCGCCCGGCGATCGTGAACGAAACGCTGCCCCAGTCGTGGCAGTGCATGGCGCGGACGTAGCCGGTCGACGGCTTCGACCAGTTGGCCGAACGGGAGTTCAACGTCGCCATCGATGTCGTGCCCTCGAGACGGGATGCGCTGTCGTCCCAGTTCGGGTAGCGCGCCATGACCTGGCGGGAGTCGTCGACGAAGAGCTCATCGAAGTCGATGCCGGCGGGGACATCGGTCACCATGACGCTCGGATCCGCCTCGGTGGGCGTCCAGGCGCCGGTGAGTTCGCGGCCGCCGTTGATCGTGGCGCCCTCGCCCGCGCCGACCCAGCGGACCGGCGCGGCATCGGTGCCCGAGTCGGCGTTGGTCAGCGCGAGGGTGGAGTCGAGGTAGTAGTCGCCTTCAGCGAGCTGCACGGTAACGGGGGCTCCATCGGGGAGGGCGTTGCGGACGAGCTCCTGTGCCTTCGCCACAGTCTTGACGGGTGTTTCCGCGGAAGTGCCGGCATTGTCATCGCTCCCGTTCGTGGCAACGAAGACGGTGACGGCCTCGGCGGCGTACACGGGGAGGGCGGTGAGCGTGGACAGGGCGACGGCAGCGATACCCGCAGCGGCGATGGCCCGAAGTCGATGGCGCGGCCCGGGGGCCGCGCCGATCTTGAGGGTGACCTGAACTGACACTGGAACTCCTTTGTTCATCGTGTGCCGAAAACTGTGAATCGGCGGAAACATCCGATCTATCGTGCCGAGGCTAGTGGGACTTCTCGACACACGTCAACCTTTTGGGGGGTAACATGCGAAGAACACCTCCGATGTTCCCCGGGTCATGCACACGAGCACGCCTCGCCGCCGCTCCAATTCAACGGAAAGAGCGGATGATTGAACCATGGGCGAATCGAGCCGTGCGGAGGGGCCGCCCCGGTGGGCCGTACGGGCGAGCGAACCGTTTGCGCGGGCGCTCGCCGGGCGACGGTGGGTGCCCCTGTGGGCGATCGTGCATCACCGCGGGCGACGAAGCGGAACCCTGTACGCGACTCCGATCGCGCTCGTGCCGACGGTGTCGTCCACAGACTTCCTCATCGGCCTGCCGTGGGGCGCACAGACCAACTGGGCGAGAAACGTACTGGCGGCCGGCGGCGCGACCATCACGTGGAAAGGCCGCGACTATGAGGCGATCGCACCTCGTCTGATCGAGGGGAAGGAGGCTGCAGCCCTGTCGAAACCGGCCTTCAGGCCGGTGGTCGGCCGATTCCCCGCGGCCATCGCGCTGACGCAGCGGACGCCGGGTAGCGCGTAGGGCGTTTGCCACACATCCGTCCGAATGCGGCGCGGCCGCGGCGCCACGCGGCTGTCACCGAGAAGTCCGGACCGGTCCCGTCGTCCCGAACAGCCGGTCCCCTTGTTCGGGCCCGAGCATCTTCTTAGACTCAGGACACGACCGCAAGGCCGATTCCGACGATGACGAGGAGACTGCGATGGCACTCAAATTTGGGCTACTGGCACTGGTAGAAGCCAAGCCCGGAAAAGAGCAGGAAGTGTGGAGTTTCCTCAACAGCGGCCGAGACATTGTGCTCAACGAGCCGGACACAAAAACCTGGTACGCCTTCCGGGTCGATGAAAAGACCTTCGGCATCTTTGACACATTCGAGACGGAGGAGGGCCGTCAGGCTCACCTAAATGGCGCGATTCCCGCCGCACTGGGCGAGCAGGGACCGAATCTCCTCGCGAAAGATCCGGACATCCGGATGATCGAGCTCATCGCCGTCAAATAGGCGCAGCAAGTGAAGTAGGTGCTGCAGCGAAGTACTCGCAGTCGCTACCCAGCGGTGTACGGCTCGTGCTGCTCATCGTGATGGATCCGGTCGGCGAGCTGTCTGAGCGGTTCCCGACTGCCACCCCACTGCAGCGCCAGGATCTCCGCCGCAATCGAAACCGCCGTCTCTTCCGGAGTTCTCGACCCGAGGTCCAAGCCGATCGGGCTGTGCAGCTGTGAGAGTTCAGCGTCGCTGACCCCGGCCTCACGCAGTCGCCTCAGTCGGTCATCGTGCGTGCGACGGGAGCCCATCGCGCCGATGTAAGCGATCTGCGGACCGCGCAGTGCCACCTCGAGCAGCGGCACATCGAATTTCGGGTCGTGGGTGAGTACGCAGATCACCGTGCGTGCATCGAGCAGTCCAGCGGCGAACTGTTCGGTGAGATAGTTGTGCGGCCACGAGACGATCACCTCGTCGGCGTCTGGAAACCGCGCCGTCGTCGCAAACACCTCCCGAGCGTCACAGACGGTGACCCGATATCCGAGGAATTTCGCCAATCTGGTCAGCGCGGCGGCGAAGTCGATGGCGCCGAAGACGAGCATTCGCGGCCGGGGCGCGAAGCTGGAGAAGAAGACCCGCATTCCCTCGCCCTGCCGCTCACCGTCTGGCCCGTAGGTCAGGGTCGTGTTGCGGCCGGCCGCGAGCAACCCCTGGGCGTCATCGCTGATGGCGCGATTGGACTGCTCGGACCCCAGATCACCTTCGAATCCGTGCGGCCTCACGACGAGGTGGCGGCCGAGCCAGCCGGCATCCGGATGCTCAATCACCGTCGCGACCGCAACCGGTCGGGAGTCTTCGATGTCCTGCCGCACCGCGTCCAGCTCTCCGAAGGTGCGAGGAGAGACCGGTTCGACAAAAACGTCCAGGATGCCGCCGCAGGTCAGCCCGACCGAGAACGCGTCGTCGTCGCTGATTCCGTACCGCACGAGCACCGGCGCCCCAGAAGCGATCACCTCGGTGGCGAGGTCGTAGACCGCCCCCTCGACACATCCGCCGGACACCGAACCGACGACGCTCCCGTCGGCGGTCACCAGCATTGACGCGCCAGCGGACCGCGGCGCCGATTCGAAGGTGCGCACGACAGTGGCCAGCCCAGCAGTGTCGCCCTTCTGCCAGCTTCGCGTCAGCGCTCCCAGCACGTCACGCATGTCGATCTGACCTCCAGTGCCTTATCTCGAGACCGTGCGGCACGAAGGCGTGCGGCTCGCAACTACGCGGTTCGAAGGCGTGCGGCTCACCGAACGTCGACCGAGACGGTAGGCGACGTATGCGACCGAGGCGACGAGGTACAGCAGTTTGGTGGGCGTGAGCCGGTCCATCATCATCCCCGTGACTAGCGCGACCGCGTTCAGACTCGGGCCGGTGTTCGGCGTCCCGGTGCTCGGAGAAGGAGACTGCGACGGCCGCGACGACGCTGGCCGCACCTGGGGTGACCCCGCCGGCTCCACGCTCGGCTCCCCCGGTTCCGTCGGCCGCTCCCCGGATGCGTCTTCGCGAATGCCCTCGCGCGGTTCCCCGGCGGTCTCCTCCCGCGCCTCCCCCACCATCTTCTGCAGGTTCTCGGCGAAGAGGGCCATCATCTGGTCGGTGACGCCGCCGATGATGCTCTTCCCCATGGCCGCGACCTTGCCGGAGAGGTCCACGTCAGCACTGACGGTGCCGGTCGTCGTGCCGGCCGACTCGACCAGCACGAGGGTCGCCGTTCCCTGCGCCGTTCCCTGCCCGCGGATCTCCTGCGCCTTCCCCTCGAACGCCGCCCGGTGTGCCGTAGCGTCGCGGCCAACGACGGTCAGCTGCCCTCGGTATTGCATGCTCACCGGTCCCAGCTTCACTTTCAGACCGACCTGGTAGGCGTCCTCAGACAGCTTGTTGAGTACCTGCGCGCCCGGTACGCAGCCGGCGACCCGCTCGAAGTCCATCAGGGTTTCCCATACCTCGTCGATCGGCGCGACGACGGAGAACGTGCTTTCGAGTTGCATTATGTAGTCCTCTGGTTGAGCATCATCGCGGCCTCTGATTGAGACGCCTCTGGTTGAACTGTGCACTGGTGCGATCGGCGCGAATCGCCGCCGCCACTTCGGCCAGGGCCGCGTAACTGTGGCCGCTGACGAAGGCGTCGCAGTAGGGCAACGCCGCAGCCATTCCGCCGACCAGCGGCTGATAGCCGCGGGCCACCTTGCGCGGATTGACCCAGATGATTCGGTAGGCCAACCGCCTCAGGCGTGCCATCTGGGCATCCACGAACGCCGGATCGTCCTGCGCCCAGCCATCGGAGAACACCACCACAACGGCGCCTCTGGCGAGGCCACGGCGCCCGAAATCGTCCACGAAACGACGGATACTCTCCGCGAGGCGGGTTCCGCCCGCCCAGTCGGAGGCGCTCGCTGCGGCTTGCGCGAGCGCCTGGTCCGGGTCGCGGACCGCCAACTGACGGGTGAGCCTGGTGAGCCGGGTGGAAAACACGAACGCCTCCGCTTGCGCCCCGCTCACCGCCCCTTGCAGGAAGGAAAGGAACACCCGGGTGAAGGGCTCCATCGACCCAGACACATCACACAGCAACACCAGCCGTCTCGGGCGTGGGCGTCGACGCACATAGACCAGCCGCGTGGCGTCGCCGCCGGTGCTCTGCGCCGCACGAACAGTGCGGCGGATGTCTAACCGGTCCCGGTTGTTCGGCGACCGACGGGTACGACGGGTGCGACGTTCCGGTGTCGACAACACGATCTGCCGCACGAGGGACCTCATCTGGGCGATCTCGTCCGGTCCGAGTTTAGCGAACGACATGTCGTGCATCTGCTCGTCGGTCGAGGCCAACATCAGGATCGTCTCCCGCACGGGTGCAGGACGGTCCCCCGATTCCTCCCTGCCGGGCATCGGGGCGGGAGGGCGCGATTTCACTTCGTCCTCCGCCTCGCCGAAGGGGCGGTTGTCTGGCGCCGCCGGGCGGGTCCGCAGCTCCGGATTGATCGGTGCGGACGTGATTGGTTCCGACCCGATCGCCGGCGGTGCGTTCTGGTCGCCTCGGTGCTCTGCGGGGTCGAGCAAGCCGTCGAACACGGCGGAGAAGACCGCATCGAAAAGCGGCAACTGCTCCCTGGTAGTAACGAACACCACCCTGCACGCCCAGTACAGCGGCTCACGGGACTCGGGCGGAACGAGCCGGAGCGCCTCGGCCAGCCGCGCCGCACGGTCAGGAGACGACGACAAACCCACCCGGCGCAACGCCGTCGCGAACCCTGCGGCGAGCGCGGCCACCTCCACGCCCGGTCGCGAATCGGAGCGCATACCTCGTGCCGTCTGGCCCGTGGCTATCTCACCCCTGGCAGCAGTCTCACCCACGGCCAGCCCCCACGAGCCAGTCGGCCCCGCGCGCCACGGCCAGTTCGAGGTCATCGCGGTTCTTCACAACGGTCCCCCAGGTCTGGTCGACGGTCTGCGCGTCAAGGCGGTCGACGCCGAGTACCGTGAGCGCCGACACCCAGTCGATGGCCTCGGCGATCCCTGGAGGTTTGACCAGGTCCAGGGAGCGCAGCTTCGTGATGGCCGACGCGGCCTCGAGTGCGATGGACTCGGCGCTGCTCGGCACCCGCCTCCGCACGATCTCGGCGATCCGTGCGGGCCCGGGGTAATCGATCCAGTGGTACAGGCAACGACGGGTCAGCGCGTCATGCAGATCCCGGGTGCGATTGCTGGTGAGGATCATAATCGGCGGATGCGCCGCCCGAACAGTCCCCAGCTCGGGAATCGTCACGGCCGCCTCGGCCAACAGCTCGAATGTGAAGGCCTCGAATTCGGCGTCGGCCCGATCGATCTCGTCCAGCAGTAAAACGGCCGGGCGCGGACCGTGATGCTCGATCGCCTGAAGCAGCGGCCGGCGCAGCAGATACTCCGGCCCGAACAGTTCGGTTTCCTCTAGTTGAATGTCCCGCACCTCGGCCAGCCGGATCCCCAGCATCTGGCGGGGGTAGTTCCATTCGTAGAGCGCCTCCCCGGCGTCGATTCCCTCGTAGCACTGCAGCCGGAACAGTGGCGTGTCGAGTACCCGGGCCAGTGCCTTCGCCGCCTCGGTCTTGCCGACCCCGGGTTCGCCCTCAAGCAGGATCGGCTGCGGCAGGCGCACAGCCAGGAACAACGCCGTTGCCAGCCCGACGTCGGCCAGGTAGTCGCCTGCAGCCAGCGCCTCCTGGAGGGTGGCGACGTCGGGGATGAGTCGACGCACGTCGTCTTCCGCGCCCACGCGCGCCGGGCCGCTCATCGGGTGCTCCGCTCTGCTCCGGCCCGCAGTGCGAGAACCTGCTCGTAATCCTCCTGGGTGTTGACGTCCAGCGGGACCGCCCCGTCAATGGGCACTTCGGTGACCTCGGCCGCTCGCTGCTCGAGAAGTTTCCACACGGCCTTGTCGCCGTGCAGCGCGGCCAACGTCGGAAGTTCGGAGCGAGCGAACGCAAACGGATGCCCGACACCATTCTCGTAGCGGCACACCGCGATGCTCGACTCCCCGCGCCCGTCGAGCAGGTGGCGCACGCTTTCCGGGCGCACCCCGGGTTGGTCGCCGAGCAGGAGCACGAGGACATCGGTCTGCGGATGCAGGGCCGGGATGGCCGTTGCGATCGATGACGAGCATCCGGTGTCGTAGTCGAGATTCTCGACCACATCGACGTCGTGGGTGTCGACCGTCTGCCGCACCTCGGCGGCAGCCCCGCCGAGCGCGAGGACAATTTGGTCGAAACCGCTGTTCCTGGCGGTCTCCAGCGCGGCGTCGAGGAGAACCCCGTCGCCATAGGGAAGAAGTTGCTTCGGGCTGCCGAATCGGCGGGACGCCCCGGCGGCCAGGACGAGACCGGCGACCCTCAGTTCAGGACGCGACGGCATACTGCTCCGGATGGGCGAGGAAGCTTGTGCGGCATCCTTCTGAACAGAAATACGTCGTGACGCCGTCCCGTTCGATGTGGATCGTCGACTCCACGGCCGCGACGGTCATCCCGCAGACCGGGTCGATCGCGGTGGGAACCGTCGGTGCGGGCTTCGCCGGTCGGTTCCTGGCCCGCTCGGAGACCAGCTGGGCCAGGATCGACAGTGCGATCTCGCCCGGCGTACGGGCGCCCAACTCCAGCCCGGCCGGGCTGAACACGCGTGCGCGCTGCTCCTCGTCGACGTCGAGGGAGGCCAGCACGGCGGCCCCTCTGACCTCGCTTGCTACGAGCGCGACGTAGGGAACCCCCGCGGCGAGCGCCGCCACCAATGCCGGCTCCTCGTCCTTGCCGTGCGAAGCGACGATGAAGGCGGCGTCGTCGGCCTGAGGCGCTGCGGCAGTGCCCGTGGTGAGTTCGATGTCGAGCCCCAGGCCCAACCCCAATGTCGCCAGGGCCTGCGCGATGGGGGTCTCCCCCGCAACGAGCACCCGGGGCGCCGGTAGCCGGGGTTCCAGGAATATCTCGATCGCGCCTCCGCTGAGGCAGGGGTTCGAGACTTCCACGGCACCCTCTTCCTCACGGTGGGACGGTTCCCCAGGCACAATGCGGAGCAGGAGCGGCTCCGCAGTGGAGAGGGCCTGCAGCGCGTACACACGCACCGAGGCTTCGACGCAATTGCCGCCGACGAACCCGTCGATGTCCCCGTTCGCATTCACCAGGGCGGTATCGCCGGCCTGCGCGCTCGTCGGATGCTGCGCGCGAACCACGGTGGCGCGCACAAAAGGCTCGCGACGTGCGGCGAGTTCCTGTGCCCTCTCGGTGAGAGTTTCTCTCGTTGCCGCTACTCCCGTCATCGTCCCACCCCACACAGCCCTGTCAGAACTGCCATGTCAGACCGGCGGCCGTGCTCGGCCCTGCATGGCCTCCCACACTCGTGCCGGTGTGCAGGGCATGTCGATGTGCGTGACGCCGAGGGGCGACAGGGCATCGACTATTGCATTGACTATTGCCGGAGGTGAGCCGACCGTGGCCGACTCGCCGATGCCCTTGGCTCCGATCGGGTGGTGCGGTGAGGGGGTCACGGTGAAGCCGGTTTCCCAGTTCGGCACCTCCGTCGCGGTGGGGATGAGGTAGTCCATGAACGAGCCGCCGAGATTGTTGCCCGCTTCGTCGAACTCGATGATCTGCATCAACGCCATGCCCACGCCGTCGGTCAGGCCGCCGTGCACCTGGCCTTCGATGATCATCGGGTTGATCCGGGTTCCGCAGTCGTCGACCGCGATGAATCGCCGCACTTTCACGTGGCCGGTCCCCGGGTCGACGTCGACGACGCAAATGTAGGCCCCGAACGGGAAGGTCAGATTCGGCGGGTCGTAGGTCACCTCAGCGTCCAGATTTCCGTCGATGCCTTCGGGCAGCGTCACCGTTCCGTGTGCTCCCATCGCGATCTCAGCGATGGTCTTTCCGACGCTTGGGTCCCCCTTGACGAACCAGCGGCCCTTCTCCCATTCCAGGTCTTCCGGGCGTGTCTCGAGCATGGCCGCGGCGATGAACTTCGCCTTCTCCCGCACTTTGCGGGCGACGAGGGCGACGGCGCCACCGCTGACGGGGGTCGACCGGCTCCCGTAGGTGCCCAGCCCGAACGGCGTCTGGTCGGTGTCACCGTGCACGACGTCGATGTCCTCTGGCGGGATGCCGATCTCCTCGGCAACGATCTGGGCGAATGTCGTCTCATGCCCCTGCCCCTGGGACTGAACGGAGATGCGCACAACGGCCTTGCCGGTGGGATGGATGCGGAGTTCGGCGCCGTCCGCCATACCGAGGCCGACAATATCCATATGTTTGCGCGGGCCGGCTCCGACGGTTTCGGTGAAGAACGAGATGCCGATGCCCATCAGTTCACCGCGCTCGCGCTTCTCCTTCTGCTCCCGCCGGAGTTCGTCGTACCCGGCGATCTCCATCGACAGGCGCATCGCCCGCTCATAGTTGCCGGAGTCGTACTCCCACCCGGTCTTGTTCGGGTACGGGAACTGTTCCGGCTTGATGAAGTTCTTCAGTCGCAGCTCCGCGGGGTCCATCTCAAGCTTGTGGGCGAGCATGTCGACCAGCCGTTCGACGAGGTACACGGCTTCCGTGACCCGGAACGAGCAGGCGTAAGCGACACCGCCCGGCGCCTTGTTCGTGTACACGCCCGTCACCGTGCAGTGTGCCGCTTGCAGGTCGTAGCTGCCGGTGAAGATGTGGAAGAAGCCGGCCGGATACTTCGAGGGCTGGGCCGTGGCGTTGAAAGCGCCGTGGTCGGCGAGCACATTCGTTCTCACCGCGAGGATCTTTCCCTCTTTCGTGGCCGCGATCTCGCCCTGCATGATGTAATCGCGGGCGAACGACGTGGACATCAGGTTCTCTGACCGGTCTTCGACCCACTTCACCGGTTTGCCCGTGACGATCGAGCCGACGACGGCGAGAACGTACCCCGGATAGATGCCCACCTTGTTGCCGAAGCCGCCCCCGATATCCGGTGAAACGATGCGGATCTTGTGCTCGGGGATACCGGCGACAATCGCGAACAACGTGCGGTGGGCGTGCGGGGCCTGCGACGTCTCGTACAGGGTCAACGTGCCGTCGATCGGTTCGAAGTCCGCGACGGCGCCGCAGGTTTCCATGGGCGCCGGGTGCACGCGCGGGTAGACGAGCTCCTGGGACACGATGACTTCCGCCGAGGCGAAGACCGCGTCGGTCGCGGCCGCGTCTCCCGCTTCCCACTCGAAGATCTTGTTGTCGGTTCTGCCCTCGATTTCGTCGCGGATGACGGGCGCGTCGGGGTCCAACGCTCGCCGGGCATCCGTCATCGGCTGCAACACGTCGTATTCGACATCGATGAGCTCGACAGCGTCCCGGGCGGCATAGCGGTCCTCGGCGATGACGAAGGCGACCTCCTGCCCCTGGAACCGCACCTTGTCAGTGACGAGCACGGCTTGCACATCGGCGGACAGCGTGGGCGCCCAGGCGAGGTTCAGGCCGAGCAGATCTTGGCCGGTGATGACAGCCTTCACGCCCGGGTGGGCCAGCGCCCGGCTCGTGTCGATCGAGACCAGACGGGCGTGCGCGACGGGCGAACGCAGGATGACGCCGTGCAGCATGCCGGGAAGCACGATGTCATCGACATAGTGACCCTTGCCCCGGACGAACCGTGGGTCTTCCTTACGCTGGATGCGGCCATACCCGATCGGGCGATCTGCATCACCGGCCGCCGGGTTGGCCGGGTGCTCCCTTGCAATAGTCATGCGCCTACTTCTTCTCCGGTAGCGTCCGCGATGCGTTCGTGTATCTCGACCATTTCGTCTGTCACGGCCATCTCCACCGTCTCGGCCGTCTCATCCGTTTCGGGAATTCTCTGGGGATGTTCGGCCGCCCACTGCACGGAGCGAACGATGGTGGCGTAACCGGTGCACCGACACATCTGACCGGAAATGGCCTCACGGATCTCGGCGTCGGTCGGATGCGGGTTGGCGTCGAGCAGGGCACGGGACGTCAGCATCATGCCTGGCGTGCAGAACCCGCATTGCAGGCCGTGTTCCTCCATGAACCCCTGCTGCACAGGATCGAGGGTGCCTCCGATTGCCAGTCCCTCGACGGTGGTGATCGCATGCCCGTCGGCCATGGCCGCAAGCACGGTGCACGACTTCACGGGTTGACCGTCCATCAGCACAACACAGGTTCCACAGTTGGTGGTGTCACATCCCCAATGTGTGCCGGTCATCCCGAGTACGTCGCGAATGTAATGAACGAGCAACACGCGAGGCTCGATCTCGCTCGTGACGTCGGAGCCGTTCACGGTCATGCTGATCTGCATCGGCTTAGCCTTCCTGGGTTATCGGTGACGGGGACGTCGGAGACGGGAATCAGGCCGCGCGCTCGCACGCGCGGCGCAGCACCCGGCGGGTCAGTTCGTCAGACAAGTGACGCTTGTACTCGATCGGCCCGCGCTGGTCGGCGACCGGATTACTGGCGAGGGCAGCGAGGCGGCCGGCTTCGACGAATAGTTCTTCACGGGGCTTTTCGCCTCGCAGTACGGTTTCGGCCGGGGCAATGGTTCCCTCGACTCCGACCGCGGTGAGGCCGATGGCGACGTCGTCAATAGTGCCGTCCTCCGCGAGTGAGACCGCCGCTCCGGCCGCCACAATCGCCCAGTCGCCGACACGGCGCTCGACCTTCTCGTAGGCGCTTCCGGACCGCGGACGGATCGGGAAGCGGATTTCACACAGCAATTCGTTCTGCCCCACCGCGGTTTCATAGGGTCCCTTGTGGAACTCGCTCATCGCAAGGATCCGTTCGCCGCCGGGCCCTTGGATCACGGCCTCCCCGCGCAGGACGTCACAGACGGTTGAGAGGTCCTCCGCCGGGTCCCCCTGGCAGAGCGACCCACCGATCGTTCCGCGGTTGCGTACCACGGGGTCCGCGATCACGCGCTCAGCATCGGCGAAGATCGGGAAGAGCCCGGCAATCTCCGCGGACTCGAGGAGCGTCGCGTGGCGGGTCATCGCGCCCACGCGCAACTGATTGCCGTCGCGCAGAATGAAATCGAGTTCGAACAGGTCGTTGATGTCGATCAGCCACTCTGGTCTGGCCAGTCTGAGCTTCATCATCGGCAGCAGGCTGTGCCCGCCGGCAATGACCCGCGACTCAGGGCCATGACGTTCGAGGAGAGCGAGAGCATCAGCGACCGTAGTCGCTCTGGCGTAATCGAATGGAGCCGGAATTTGCACAGTGACCTCCTCGGCGGCTCCTCGGTGAGCACCGCCATGAACTGAGGTTCTCTCAATTATGGCACAGCTTGCCTCGAGGCATCCGGGATGTCAACATGCCTCTGAGCGAAGGATGTCGCGAATGGCAGCGGACAGCGCACTCCCGACGATTATTGCGGTGACGCTCGTCGTCGGGGGCATGACGGCGGCCGTCGGACGACATCGGAGTTCCCCCCTGCGCGTCTCCGCTGGGCTGGGCACGATCGGGACGGTCGGTACGACCGGCATGGTCGGGACGGGTGCGATCATGCTCGGCGCGCTGCTCATGCCCGGCTTCTCCCCCTTCGCCGCGGCTTCGCTGACGATTGCCGTTCTGCTTCTGGTTGTGGCCGGCGTTGCCGCGGTGCGAATTAGACGCCGACGGCCACTGGGGCACGCTCAGAGGACGACCGTGGCCGCGACCGTCATCGATATCGCCTTCATGGCAGCGGCGGTACTGCTCATGCCGGTGCACAGTGCGGCGGCGCAGCTCACCTCAGTTCAGCTCACTTCCGCGCAGCTCACTTCGGCGCAGCTCACTTCGGTGGCACAGCTCGGAGGGGTTCACTCTGGCGGATCCCACCTGGCCCTGGCCGGAGGGGCGATGATCTGGCTGGTCCTCGTGGCGTGGGCGTTCTGCACTGCCGTGCTGAGTGTGCCGGAGATACGGCGTCACTCGCCGGACGGAGCGTTCCAGCTTGCGTGCTCCAGTTGCATGATCACGGCCATGGCCGCGATGGCCGTCTGATTCGGCGTTGGTCTACTCTGACAGGATGATCCGCTTACGCCGACCGAGCAGGTGACAATGACAAGTGTCGATGAGCATGCCCGCGCGATCGAACGGTTGCTGACGGGGCCGCTTGGTCTCGCCGGTACCGGAACTGGCACTGAGACCGTGCCGCTCTCCGACGCGCTCGGCCGGATTACGGCGATCGACGTGTTGGCAGCTGTCGACCTGCCCCTGTTCCGAAACTCGCAGATGGACGGTTTCGCCGCCCGGGCAGCCGATCTGATCGGCGCGCCGGTGACCCTGACGGTCACCGGAGACATTCCGGCCGGCCATGTGCAGCCGCCGGCGCTGGAGCCCGGCACCGTGACCCGGATCATGACCGGCGCGATCGTGCCAGACGGCGCCGATTGCGTGGTTCCGGTCGAAGACACCCGACCCAGTGCTGATCCAGGCTTCGCCGACCCGGGCTCGACCGACCGAGGCTCAACGCTCGTCGGCGCATCCGTCACCATCACGACTCCGCGTGGCGCCGGAGACTTCGTGCGGGAACGTGGCAGCGACTTGCGCCGCGGTGAGTTGCTCTTGCCGGGCGGGCTGCGTCTGGCACCCCGGCATCTGGCCGCGCTCGCGGCGGGCGGGCAGAATTCAGTCCTGGTGCTTCGACGGGTGCTGGTCGCCGTCATCACGACCGGAGCCGAACTCGCTCCGGCCGGTGCCGCCCTGGCATCGGGCCAGATTTTCGACGCCAACCTCGTCGCACTGTCCGCCGCCGTCACGGAGGCCGGAGCCGAGCTGGTGCTCGCGGAGTCGAGCAGTGACGACACCGGCGAATTCCTGAGCATTCTCACGCGCGCGACCCGGGCGGCGGACCTCGTTGTCACGTCGGGCGGCGTCTCCCAGGGCGCATACGAGGTTGTGCGCGAGGCGCTCGAACCGCTCGGTGCGGTCGTCGGCCACGTCGACATGCAGCCGGGCGGACCCCAGGCGACCGCGGTCGTCGACGGGGTGCCGGTCGTCTGCTTTCCGGGAAACCCGGTGAGCACCCAGGTCTCGTTCGTCGTGTTCCTCCGGCCGATCCTCCGCCGGGCGGCCGGCCTGACCGCCCTGCCGCCGACAACCCGGCGGCTCGCGGGGCCGGTGGCATCCGTCGTCGGAAAACGGCAGTTCCTGCGCGGGCGCATGCTCGACGACGGCACGGTCGAGATCGTGGCCGGGGCTGGCTCACACCTCGTGGCCGCGATGGCCCGTGCGGACGTACTCCTGGACATCCCCCGGGGGATCACCGACCTTGCCGCGGGGCAGGATGTAGGAGTGTGGGCACTATGACCGACTTGACTCATCTGGACGGCGACGGGCGGGCGCGCATGATCGATGTGGGCCAGAAAGCCGAGACGGCCCGGATGGCGGTGGCCAGGGCCCGGTTCGTGACGACTGCCGAGGTGCTCGCGCTGGTGCGCGCCGAGGGCCTGCCCAAGGCCGACGTGCTTGCCACCGCACGCGTCGCCGGTATTTCGGGCGCCAAGAAAACCTCAGAGCTCATCCCGTTGTGCCACCAGGTGGCGCTGTCCTCGGTGACGGTCGACTTCGAACTCGGCGAGGACTCGATCGAGATCGAGGCGGTGGCGCGGACGCGCGGACAGACCGGTGTCGAGATGGAGGCGCTGACCGCGGTGACCGTTGCCGGGCTCACCCTGCACGACATGGTCAAGGCGGTCGACCCGGCCGCGATGCTCACCGAGGTGCGCCTGGAGCAGAAGAGCGGCGGCAAGCGCGGAAACTGGCAGCGCAGTCTGTGGCAGCGCAGTACCGGGCACGCTGCTTCCGATGCTCCGGTCTCGGCCCGCACCCGTGGCGCCGCTGGGCGCACCGCGCGCGTCATCGTCGCTTCGACCCGTGGCGCAGCCGGCGAGCGCGAAGACACGACCGGGCCGGTCATCGCCAGCTGGCTGCGCCGGCACGGATACGAAACCGCGGCCGTCTCAATGGTGTCGGATGCCGGCATGGCCGGCGCCCTCGCCGAAGCGGTGGACGCCCAGCCGGCCGTGATCATCACGACCGGGGGCACGGGTGTCTCCCCCACGGATGCGACGCCAGAGGCGACCGCGGACCTGCTCGACCGCGAGCTGCCGGGCCTCGCAGAGGCGCTGCGGCGTCGGGGATCCGAGGCCACGCCGATGGCGGCGCTCAGCCGCGGGCTGGCCGGTACGGCCGGGCGCACGGTCGTGATCAATCTGCCCGGTTCGCCCGGCGGGGTGCGCGACGGTCTTGAGGTGCTCGATCCGGTGCTCGACCATCTGGTCGACCAGGTGTCCGGATCGGCACGCCACGTGGAGCCAGCGCACGAGGAGTCTGCACATGATTGAGGTCTTCGCGGCGATCTCAGCCACGCCCATTGATCCGGCCGTGGTTGATGACTTCGTGCTCTCACCCGAAAACGGTGCCGTCGTTTCGTTCCAAGGGATTGTGCGCAACCACGACCAGGAGCGCGAGGTCACCGCGCTCGACTACCAATCGCATCCCGAAGCCGAACGCGTGCTCCGCGAATGCTGCGAGCGCATTGCCGGCCAGACCGGTCTGCGCGTCGCCGCCATCCACCGCACCGGTTCCCTCCTGATCGGTGACATCGCGCTGGTCGCCGCGGTCGCCGCACCGCACCGGGCCGAGGCCTTCGCCGCCTGCGCCGAGCTCGTCGAGCTGATCAAGCAGTCCGTTCCGATCTGGAAACGCCAGCGCTTCCCCGCCGGCGCTCCGGAGTGGGTCGGACTCGACGCCTCCGCAGAATAGGTCACAGCAAGCGGGTCGCCCCCTCTCCGACTCACGGACCTGCCTGATACAGGCGATGAGCTTAGGATGGCGACATTGGCGACTCTCTGGAGGTCTCTGTGGATTCAAGAACCCTGCGTTCACGGGAAGGCACAGCTGCGGCGGTGGCACCAATGATGCGACCGCCCGCCGTCGTGGAACCCGGCCCACCGTTGGCCGCGGACCGCCTGGCGCGATTCAGCCGCCAGCTGCTTCTGCCTGGATTCGGAGAAATCGCACAACGTCGGCTTGCACACGCCCGGGTACTCGTCGTCGGCGCCGGCGGCCTCGGAAGCGCGAGCATCCCCTACCTCGCCTCCGCCGGGGTCGGCACGATCGGTGTCATCGACTCGGATGTCGTCGAGCTCTCCAATTTGCACCGCCAGGTCGTGCACGGGGTCACGGACATCGGCCGCAGCAAAGTCGACTCGATCGCCGACGCCATTTCGGCGATCGACCCGGCCGTGACGGTGAACCGGCATCGGATGCGCCTGGAGGCCGGCAACGCGCTGGAGATCATCTCCGGCTATGACCTGATCATGGACGGCAGCGACAATTTCGCCACACGCTATCTCACCAACGACGCTGCGGCGATCGCCCAGAAGCCATTGGTCTGGGGCGCGATATTGCGGTACAGCGGCCAAGCCGGCGTTGCGTTCGCCGGCTTTGGACCCAACTACCGCGACCTGTTTCCCACGCCGCCCGATGCCGGCGATGTTCTGTCCTGCTCAGACGGCGGGGTGCTGCCGAGCGTCTGTGCCGCGATCGGCTCGATCATGGCGACCGAGACGATCAAACTGCTCACCGGACTCGGTGAACCGTTGCTCGGCAGGATCACCACCTACGACGCACTCACCGGTCGCTACCGGGAGCTGTGCTACAGCTCGACCCCGGACGCCGAGCCGATCACCGAATTGATCAATTACGACCTCTTCTGCCACATCGTTCAGACGGATGACGGGCTCGCAACCGACGGGCGGGCGACAACTCATTCGATCACTCCGCTCGAGCTGTCGCTGCGGATGGCCGGTTCTGAGCCCCTGCAACTCGTCGACGTTCGTGAACAGTTCGAGTCCGAGATCGTCAGCATCGCCGGTTCCGAGCTCATCCCCCTCGCCACGATCGAGGCATCACTCGCACGTATTCGCATGGATATCCCGGTCGTCGTTTACTGCCATCACGGCAGCAGGGCCACACGCGCATCCTCTGTCTTGCGCGCCCATGGGGTGCAGAACGTGCAGGAGCTGGAAGGCGGCATCGATGCTTTCGCGGCGACGATCGACCCCTCGATGACCCGGTACTGAGCCGACACGGCTGAACTCGCACGACTGAGCTCGTTACCCTCCGGCGAACGGCGGCAGCACGTCAATCCGGGCCGACAGTGGAAAGTCAGGATCCCGGCGAACCACCCGGTCGATCAGGAATGATCCGGACGTCACGACCTTCTGCATTTCCGGGCCGTAACGCTCGCCCAGGAGCGTCATCAGTGCGCCCAGCGTGGACTCATCCGCAACGACGAGCCCTTCCTCCTCACAGCCCGCAGCATCGGCAGCAGCCGCGAAATATCTGATCTGCACGATCATGCTCGTTCACCCGCCGATGTAGGACATCTCAATCTTCTTCCGCCCCTTCGCTTCGGTGTGGCGCGTGGTCGCGCTCCGCAAGTCGGAGTAGCGATCGGACCGGTCCCGCCAGATCTGCGCCAGGACGGCCGACAGCTGTTCGTCCGAACAGCCCGCACGCATCAATGCACGGAGATCATGGCCGTCCGTCGCAAACAGGCAGGTAAACAGCTTCCCCTCGGCCGAGACGCGCGCCCGCGTGCAGGACCCACAGAACGACGCCGTGACACTTGAAATCACACCGATCTCCCCAGACCCGTCGCGATAGCGCCATCTCGCCGATGTCTCCCCGCCATAGTTCGGGGCGACCTCTTCGAGCGGAAACTCGGCGGCGATACGGCTGACCACTTCGCTCGAGGGAACCACCTCAGCCATCTTCCACCCGTTGCTACTGCCCACATCCATGAATTCGATGAAGCGCAGAATGTACGGTGAGCCTTTGAAATGGCGCGCCATCGCCACCACGTCCTGATCGTTCAGGCCGCGCTTGACCACCATGTTGATCTTGATCGGTCCGAGGCCGACCTCGTGCGCGGCCTCGATGCCGCGGAGAACGCGGGAGATGGGAAAATTCACGTCGTTCATCATTCGAAAGGTCGCATCGTCGAGCGAGTCCAGCGAAACGGTGATCCGTGTCAGGCCCGCGTCCTTCAACGCCTGTGCCTTGACGGCGAGGGCCGCGCCGTTGGTCGTCAATGCGATGTCGAGCGCACCTCCATCCGGCGTCTTCACCGCGGCGAGCATACCGATCAGCTCCTCGATTCCCTTGCGCAAGAGGGGCTCGCCGCCGGTGAGACGGATCTTCTGAACCCCGTGTGCAACGGCGATTCGGGCGAGCCGGGTGATCTCCTCGAATGACAGGAGTTCGTCCCGCTCCAGAAAAGCAAAATCCCGACCGAAGATCTCTTTCGGCATGCAATAGACGCAACGAAAGTTGCAGCGATCGGTGACAGAGATGCGGAGGTCCCGGAGCGGACGGTTCCGGGCATCAACGACCGTGCCGGTCGGCTGGTCTCTCGCAACCGGGATATCCGACACGTCGCGGAAGAAGAACGGTGTCGATACACGCACTCGGGTGTCCGTCATGGCCTCACCCTAAACCCCCTGCCCGAAAATGCGAGCTTTGAATTCGTCGACCACCTCAGCGGGAGAAAAGCACGACATCGTCGGCCGCGACGGACAGCCAGACGTGCACCCCCGCGCGCAGACCGAGTTCGGCGACTCTGGCTGGTGCCAACTCCACGACGAGGTGTGGGTCTTCAACCATCCGGACCCGGACTCCCCCGATACCGGACTCCAGCGAGAGGACGGTCGCCTCCCAGCAGTTGGTGTGCTGACCGGTTGACTCGAACGGATGCGGCTCGGTGAGCGACGCACTGACCGCGGCCGGGCGGAAAACGAGCGCGACGTCCGCACCGGCGGCAGGCAACACACCTGCGTCAGCACATCCGATGAAGCAGCGGCCGTCCGGCAGCCGAACTCCGGGAGGCTCTGCGACGCCGTTCAATAAGTTGATCCCAGCCAACGCCGCCGTGAACTGGTTGCGCGGCTCGCCCAGCACCCGTGCCGTCGGCCCGGCGTCGATGATCTTTCCGTCGTGGAGGATGGCAATGCGGTCGGCCAACACGATCGCGTCGAGCACATCGTGGGTGACCAGCAGAGTCGCGATCGTGCGGTCGGCCAGCCGCTCGCTCAGCAGCTGACGCATCCGGGCCGCCGTCTGCACATCGAGGGCGGCCATCGGTTCGTCCAGAAGCAGCAGGTCGGGACGCGCAGCCAAAGCACGCGCGAGCGCGACCCGTTGCTGCTGCCCGCCGGAGAGTTCGGTCGGCTTCTTCTCCTCCAGTCCCTCCAATCCCACCGCAGCCAGCCAGTCCATTGCATCCTGCCGGGCTATGGAGCGAGTTTGGCCGTGCGCCCGCTGACCGAATGCGACGTTGTCTCGCGCATCCAAGTGTGGGAAGAGGAGCGCCTCCTGGCCGAGCAGCCCGACTGCTCGGCGTTCAGGAACGACCGACACCGGCCGGGTCCCTTCGCTGACCCGGGTCAGGAGACGCCCCGAGACCGTCACAGTGCCGGCGTCCGGAAGAATCAGCCCGGCAAGTGCGGCGAGCAATGTCGTTTTTCCCGACCCGTTCGGTCCAAGGAACGCAAGGACTTCCCCTGACTCGACGTGAATTGCCGCGTCGAGGATGAAATCACCGCGCCGCACGAGGAGCTGCGCCTCGAGCACGACGCTCACCGGGGCGCATCCGTTCGCCAACTGCGCATGAAGAACAGGATGACGATGGCGACGGCCACGAGGAGAACCGACAGAGCGATGGCCGAATCCTGTGTGACGCCGGCGCCGTTGAACGCTGTGTAAATCGCCAGCGGCATGGTGCGCGTGACCCCGGCCGCGTTGCCCGCGAACAATGCCGTCGCGCCGAACTCGCCCAACGCTCTGGCGAAGCACAGCACGGTTCCGGCGACGAGCCCCGGCATCGCCAACGGAAGCGTAATCCGCCAGAACACCATCCACCGGGAAGCGCCGAGCGTCGCACCCACGGTTTCAAATCGGGTTCCGATTGCGCGCAGCGTCGCTTCCAGGGTGATCACGAGAAACGGCAGCGCGACGAATGACTGTGCGATCACGACCGCACTCGTGGTAAAGGGAATGCGGATGCCCAGCCCGAGGGCCAGGGAGCTCCCGATCAGGCCGTTGCGCCCCAGGAGATAGAGCAGGGCAATACCGCCGACCAGTGGCGGCAGGACGAGCGGGAGGGTCGTCAGAGCCCGGAGCACCCCGGCGAGCAGGGACCCGCTGCGTGCAATGAGCAACGCAAGCGGAATCCCCAGAACCAGGCACACCACTGTTGCAGCAGTTGCCGTGCGCAGGGACAACCCGAGGGCCTCGAGGGCATCAGGTGAGGTGACGGCGGCCGGAAACCCTGCCCAGTCGACTCGACTGAACAGCCCAATGATCGGGAGGATGAGCAGAACCAGGCCGAGCATCGCGATGACGCTCAACGACCGCGGGATCCTCCCGCTCGGCGTGCGTGACCTCTGTGAGCGGGGCCGCTGTGAGCGGGGCCGCTGTGTTCGGGACCGCTGAACGCGGGGCCCCGGCGTGGGGGGCACAGCGCTGGTCACAGCGCCGGGCTCGGTGCGGGTCACGGGGGCCCGAAGCCGAAGCGCGCCAGGATCGCCTGCGCTGGCGCTGATAACACCCAGCTGACGAAGGCCTCTGCCACGGCCGGATTCTCTGCGCTCGACGGCACCCCGATTGCGTAGCTGTTGATCGCGCGGTCGGCGCCGTCGATCACGACGCCGTCCACTGAACCGCCCGCTGCCTTGACATCGGTGGTGTAAACAAGCCCAGCATCGGCTTCTCCGGTACTGACATTGGTCAGTACGGCTTTCACGTTTTGCTCCTCACTCACCGGCGTCACGGCGACGCCCTCAAGACCGAGAAGCTTCTGCGATGCCGCACCACAGGGCACCTCCGGCGCACAGAGCACAACAAGGAGACCTGGACGTGCCAGGTCGGCGAGGCCGGTGATACCCCGTGGGTTGCCCGGTTGCACCGCAATTTGCAAGGTGTTCGTGGCGAAGCTTGATGACGCGCCCGTGATCAAGCCGGCCGCGGCGACATCCGCCATCGTCTGCTCGTCGGCGGAAGCGAAGACGTCGGCGCTCGCGCCCTCTTTCAGCTGCGTGGCCAAGGTGGACGAACCGTCATAGACGATCGGCGTGATGGTCACGGCTGGGTTCTCGCCGGCGAATTCCGCAGCGAGTTCGTTGAAGGAGGCGGTGAGTGAGGCGGCGGCGAATATCACCAGGTCCCCGCTGAGCGCTTCGGCGGCTGGCATCGACGGCGCTGCAGCCCCGGAATCCGCCGCTGTGGTGCTGCAGCCGCTGATCAGAACGAGTACCGAGATCGCGGCGAGTCCGACGAGGCTTCGCTGTTTCAGGCTCCGAGATTTCAGGCCGCGGATCACTGCTGCTCCCGCGGTACCTCGACGATGACCATCGTGGCCTTCACGACAGCGACGGCCAGTGAACCGACTTCCAGCCCGAGGTCCCGCACCGCTTCGCTGGACATCAAGGAGACGATCCGGTGGGGCCCGCATTGAAGTTCGACCTGTGCCATGACGGTGTCGAGGACGATCTCAGTCACCAGCCCGACGAAACGGTTGCGAGCACTGCTCTCCGTGCCGCCCGGGTCCTCGGGCAGCACGGCGATGGCCCGCGCACGGGCCGCCAGCTCTGCGCCGGCGATGACCTGGCGGCCGGCCCCGTCTCTGACCGACTCGAGCGTGCCAGCGGTCACCCAACGACGAACGGTGTCGTCGCTGACTCCGAGCAACCGAGCGGCTTCACTGACTCTGAACTGCGTCATAGGACGCACGGTAGCACCGCATTCGCGGTTGCAATAGGGACAAGAAGACCGTATCTGCCGGACGCGCACCCTCGCCTGGAGGGTACGCCGCGTCAGGACAGGTAGCCCCGGCGAGGGATGATCGGGCGCGACCTCACGCTGAGCCGTGAAGGGTTCGCGACCGCGACTCGGGTGTCGTGTATGCGCTCGGTTTCTCAATCACCGCGAGCGTGCACCGCGAGATGGAAACAAGTCGCTCCTGACCATCGGAGATCCGCACCTCCCAGACGTGGACTCGTTCGCCGCGATGGATCGGACGAGCGACTCCCGTCACCCATCCTTCCGCCACCGGACGGAGGTGGTTGGCGTTGATCTCCATTCCGACTACATGGAAACGGTCTCGATCGATGGAGAGAAAACCTGCCGTCGACGTGAGCGTCTCCGCGAATGCGACTGACGCACCGCCGTGGAGCACACCGGCGGGCTGCGTCGTGCGTGCATCGACGGGCATCCGGCCATGCAGAGAATCGGGCATGATCTCGGTGACCTCAATTCCGAGCGTCTCGATGAGGCTGCCTCTGCTCATGCTCTTGAGAACGCTCAGCGGCACCTGGCCGTTCCAGATCGATGGGGTGGACATTGTGAAATCCTTTCGTGTAGCGGTGTGCGGCGGTAGCTCTGGGGAATCGTGATGGCGAAGGCGGGTGCTTTGCCACTCCATGTATGGGTCCATAGGTGTTGCTCCATCACCCGGAAGAAGGCGGCGCTGGACCGGCCGCGGCCGGCGTGCAGCTCGAACCCGGTCGCAGAGGAGGTGGTACTGGTGAAGATTTTGTTCATGTCACCAGCGTGCACGACGCCAGCCGCGCGGTCAGGCGTAGAACTACCTCAGTTCGCCGCTCCTGGCCGATCCCGCTCGGCGGCATACCACGCAGCAATCTGGGCCCGCGACCGAAAGCCCAGGCGCAGACGGATCCGCTCGACATGACCTTCAGCGGACCGTTCGTCGATGCCCAGCCGCGCGGCAATCTCACGGTTCGTGCATCCCTCACTTACTAACGCCGCAACCTCGCCTTGGCGGGCCGTCAGCATTCGGGCGCCGCGCCGCGCCGCGCGCAGGCCGAGGAACCGTCGGACCGTCGCCACGAGCACGTGCGCGTCGCCCGCGTAAGGCAGATGGGAGCGGCCGGGCAGCACCACGAGCTGCGCACCGGCGATACCGTCCGCGAGCGCTGTGGCCTGCTCGAGGGGAGCGGCTCGGTCGTGGTCCCGGTGCACCACCAAGGTCGGGGTGTGCACCTGAGGGAGAAGGTCTCTGATGTCGAGCTCATAGCTCAGCGCCAGTAGTGCCCGCGCCGTGGCGGCGGTCGAGCAGGCCCGTTGGTAGCGACCGAATTCCTTCCGCGACGTGGCATCCGCGTCGGGCGCGAAGATGTCGGTGAGCACGTCGGAGCCGAGCCCCCAATGCGACTCAATCAGTCCGAGGACGTGTTCCCGCGCGCTGGGCGGGGAAATGTCTGCGCCGGACACCCAGCCGCCGTAAAGCACCAGCCGACGCACGGTGTCCGGATGCTCCGCTGCCCACGCCACTGCGACCAGCGCACCCATCGACGTGCCGACCAGATCGAAGGGCTCTGAGCCGAGCGTCGCCACGACCGCGGCAAGCTGATCGAGCTCGTATTCCATCGACGGCGGCCGGGTCAATGGTGCCGACAACCCACATCCGGCGCGGTCGTAGCGCACGAGCCGGCAGCCCTGCGCCAGGCTCTCGTAGAACCCCCGCTCTTCGGGCAGATCCCAGCTCAGCTGCAGATGACTGAGCCAGCCCGCGACGTACACGACCGGCCGGCCAACGCCGATCGAGGCATACGCGACGTCGGTGCCGTCGGTCGTCGTCACTCGGGCGATGTCCTGCTGCACGCCTCCATTCTGATCGAAAGTCCGGCGGATCTGCAGATACCCGTTTGAAGTCCGTTGTCCAGTTCGTACTAGGAGTCGCCGAATGCAAACTCGCGCGTTTCACCGGGACGCAACTGGACCGCCATTCCGCCCACCATCGCCGCGATAGACGCTGACCCGCCCTGGTAGACGAACAAGCGCAACATGACCGAGTCCACGGTCACCCGGATCAGCTGTTGCTGAAAGTAGAGCGTGAAGTCGATCTGTTCGATCTCCGGGGGTAGCACGGGGTTCAGCGACAGCACGCCGCCCTGCAACTCCAGGCCGGTATAGCAGCGCGTAACCATGTCGATCGATCCGGCCATCGCGCCCAAGTGCACGCCGGTGTGGGTGGTGCCGCCCTGAATATCGGCGAGGTCGCTCTCCAGCGCTTGAACAAGGAAGTCCCACGACCTCGCCCGGTTGCCGCGCGCTTCAACCCACGAATGCACCACGTTGCTGAGTGTTGATCCGTGGCTGGAGCGGTCGCGGTAATACTCCACGGTGCGCGGGATGGCCTCCGGCGCAAAGTCATAACCCAGCCCCTGCAGCACCTGGCGCAGTTCGTCGGCGCTGAACAGATAGAGCAGCATCAGGACGTCCGCTTGTTTGCACACCTTGTAGTTGTTGGTGCTGTCGCCCTCTGCGGCCAGGATGAGGTCGAGCCGGCCGATCGCGCCGTAACGGGCGCGGTAACCGGCCCAGTCGAACTCTTTCAGCTGCTCATAGCCCTCGAACTGGCTGATCACGCCGTCTGCGTGGAATGGAATGCGCAACCGGCGACCGATACGTCGCCATCCGTCCGACTCGCCGGGATGCAGTTTGACCCGGTTCCACACCTGGTCCGCATACCGGGGCTTGAGCAGCTCAACGACATCCGCCGCCCGCTGCATCACCCAGGCGGCCATCACGTTCGTGTAGGCATTGTTGCGAAGCCCTGTCCCCGGGACGCCCGGATACCCGTCATGGAATTCATCGGGACCCATCACGCCTGCGATGTCGTACCGGTCGGCCGCCTCGTCGTGCGTGGCCACGCTGGCAAAAAAACGGGCGATCTCGATGATCAGTTCCGCGCCCTGCTCAACCAAGTAACTGATCTCGCCGGTCGACTCGTAGAATTTCCACGCGCTGTACGCGATGGCGAGGCCCACATGCCGTTGCAGGTGCGAGTTGTCGGGCATCCAGGCGTCGTTGCGCAGGTTGAACAATTCCGTGGGCGTCTCTTCGCGCCCGTCGATTCCGCTCTGCCAGGGAAACATTGCCCCCTGATGGCCTGCCACGCGCGCGGCGGCTCGCGCCTCACCGAGCCGGCGGTAGCGGTAGCCAAGCAGTGCCCGGCTGATCTCCGGTCGATGCATCGACAACGTCGGGTAGACGAACAGCTCGTCCCAGAAGACGTGACCACGGTAGCCCTCGCCGTGCAGTCCGCGCGCCGGCAGTCCCGCGTCGAGGTCGGCTGTGACCCCGGCGACGCTCTGCAACACGTGGAAAGTGTTGATGTTCAACGCCAGCTGCTGGCGGTCATCGGGCTGCTGGGAATCTGTCTCCAGCAGCACCGTGAATTCATTCCACAGCACCCGCCACGCTGCCTCGTGCGCGGACAGGAGTGCCTCATGATCCGGCAGCAGTCGCATCCGTTTCGTGACGGCCAGGGTGGGCGACGAGATGGCCCGGTCGCGTGAGGTGCAGACGACGACGGTCTTCTGGACGGTCAGCGGATGTCCCTCCACGAGCTCCAGGGAGATTTCGTGGGCAATCCAGCCTTCGGCGTCTGTCCGCAGGGTGCGGGGCGGCTGCCGCACAGCTCCATCGACGAGCACCCGTGTACGGGCGGCCATCACAATGTGGATGCCGGACTGGGAGGTTTCCATTTCGAGCAGCACGGTGTCGGCATCTACCTCGGCACTAGCTCGTGGCACCAGGTGCTTGTCAGCCAGTAGACGGTACTCGGGCACGTTGCGGTTGGCGACCCGGCCGTCCAGCGCTGAGCGCAGGGTGAGCGGACCGGACCAGTTCTCTGCCTCAAACGTGACCGTGAGGCCGGCCACGTGGTCGTCGTGTTGCGAGACGAAACGCTGCTGAGTGATGCGCGTGATGCGCCCCGCAGCGTCCCGAGTACGGAAGGCGCGGGTGAGCACGGCACGACCGAGGTCGAGAGTCTGCTCATAGTCGAGGAGCTCTGCCCCGTCGAGATCAAACCAGAGCTCGTCGTCGCCGTGTTTGTCGTCACGACGCTCTTCGCCAGTGTGAATGCCGCCAGTGCGGAACGTGAGGGGCAGCCAGTTGGGCGCGTTCACCAGGCTTTCGTCTTCGGTGCTGTGGTCATCGACGTGAGTACGGAGCCGGTTGTAGACGCCGGCGAGATAGGTGCCGGGGTAGTGCGGGAACGTGGCAGCGACCTCGGGGGCAGCGCCACGTGTCGCCCAATAGCCATTGCCCAACGTACAGAGGGCCTCGCGCTGTGGCTCCGTCGCCGGATCGAACCCGACATAGCGCAATCGCCACGGGTCGCTCTCGGATTCGCCGCCTGCCCAGCCGGGGTGGGTGGCTGCGAGGCGGGTATCGAGGTCGCTCAGGTCCGTCACGATCAGGTGGGCGCCCGCTGCGCGAAGCAATTCGTCTGCTCCGTGCCGACTGACCCCGACGACCCACCCGAAGGCTCCGTTCGATGCGGCAGCGACACCGGCCTCCGCATCTTCCAGCACGATCGCCTTCGCCGCGGTCACGTGTAACTGGCGCGCCGCCTCAAGGAAAGTGGCCGGGTCGGGCTTGCCCGGGAGGTGCATCCGCTCGGCATCGGTGCCATCGACGATAACGTCGAAGAGATCCCCCACTCCGGCTGCCTGCAGCACCTGCCGGCAGTTGCGGCTCGACGTGACAACGGCCGTCGGGATGCCCTGCGCCCGCAGACGATGCAGCAGCGTCACGGCGTCGGGGTAGGCGCTCACTCCGTTTTCACGGAGTTCCCGGTCGAAGAAGTACTGTTTGCGGGCGGCCAGGGACTGCACGGTCGGGGTTTTGGCAGTACCCCGAGCGCGGCGCCCCGTCCCGTCCGGCAGCATCACACCGCGCGACGCAAGGAACGAGCGCACACCGTCTTCGCGCGGGCGGCCGTCGACACTGCGTCGGTAGTCCGCGACCTCATCGAAGGGTGCGGCGTCCGGCGCCAGCAGGGGCAGCACCTCGTCAAACAGACGCTTCCACGCGCCGGCGTGCACGACGGCAGTGTCGGTGACGACGCCGTCCATGTCGAAGATCACGGCCTCGTAGCGTGCCGTCGCTTTCGGATGCTGGGCCACGGCAGCCAGTCTAGGAGCCTGGACGATCGAGGGAAGTGCCGGCTGCTGGCCGCCCACTGCGCTCGCGGGTCGCTTTCATCGTCGATACTGGCGATTGCGTCAGAACGCTTGGGTCCTTCGACTCTACGCAGGCCCGATTTGGTGCGGGAGAGTGCAATCATCCATTCGAAACTGCGTCTTTACAGGAAGGACCGCGACCATGGCTGCCTCCGTCTCCACTCGGCTCATGTCCGGCGTCCTCTTCGGGTTGTTGCTCTTCGGCGCGGTCTCATCGTTCGCCGGTGCGGTGTTGGCCTTCAACGCCGAGAGTATCGGCGTCCCTCTGGAGTTTCTGGCGAAGACGCCGCTCACCTCTTTCATCGTGCCCGGTCTCATTTTGGGAATCATCGTCGGTGGAACACAATTGACAGCCGCGATCGCACTGTCGACGCGTCGCCGTTCGGCGATGCTGTGGGGTGCCGTCGCCGGGCTCGGGATGCTGATCTGGATTTTCGTCGAAATGGCGATCATCGAGACGTACTCGTGGCTGCAGAGTCTCTACTTCGGCCTCGGCGCGCTGGAGCTGATCCTCGTGCTGGCGCTACTGGGCATCGCGCCGGCACTTGTCTCCCCCTGGCACCCCGGACAGCGGCGAGACCACGGGCGCGAGAACGTTTGATTCCCCAGCGCCGCCGTTCATCGCGACGCGACGATCTGTCCAGCACGCCCGTGATAGCTGCTCAGGAGCTTTGGTGACGGTCGCCTCCAAGCCGAATAGGCTGTGGCCAGAAGCGAACCGTCCAACGAGAGGGGACGTCCGTGGCATCGTTCAACCACATGGACCGGTATCGTCAGGTCGCTCGGATCCTCGCAAAGCATGGGCTGAGTTTTCTCATCGGCGGGCTGGGGCTTGAGAGGTGGATTGCTGCGGTGGACGCAGCTCCCGGCCACGCCGCCACCCACGTGGCGCATCCCGAGCACGTGCGCGCAGCGCTGGAGGAACTCGGTCCGACGTTCATCAAGCTGGGACAGCTGTTGTCGACCCGGTCCGACCTGCTCCCGCCTGAGTATGTCGTCGAGCTCTCCAAGCTGCAGGATGGTGCCCCACCGGTGCCCAGCGCGGTCGTGCTTCAGGTGATTAGAGCGGAGCTCGGGGCCTCCGCCGGAGAGTTGTTCGCTGAATTCGATGAGAAACCCCTGGCCAGCGCCTCGATCGGCCAGGCACATGCTGCGGTTTTGAACGACGGAACCAGGGTTGTGGTGAAAGTGCGTCGTCCTGGTGCGCTGGGGCAGATTCACGAGGACTTGGAGATTCTCCAGAACCTCGCATCCCAGGCAACAGCTCGATGGGAATACGCCGCCGACTATGACCTCATCGGTCTTGTGGACCAGTTTGCCGCGTCTATCCGTGCCGAACTCGATTATCTGAAGGAAGCGAGGAACGCCGAACGTTTCGCCGAGAACTTCCGCGGCAGCGAGATCCATATTCCCCGGGTCTTCTGGAGTACCACCACGTCGAGGGTGCTTACTTTGCAGCGGATCACTGGGGTCAAGGTCGACGACCTCCCTGCGATCGATGGCGCAGGGATCTCTCGATCGCAGGTCATCACGCGGGCGGTGGATGCCATCGCC
This sequence comes from Leifsonia sp. YAF41, assembly GCF_052113185.1. Lineage (NCBI taxonomy): Bacteria > Bacillati > Actinomycetota > Actinomycetes > Micrococcales > Microbacteriaceae > Leifsonia > Leifsonia sp. YAF41. The sequence goes on along the minus strand of NZ_JBFRCS010000006.1, from coordinate 36,815 downwards.
CAAATGGTCTTCGTTGACGGCTTCTTCCATGCAGACCCTCACCCAGGGAATCTGTTCATCGAAGCCGATGGACGGATCGGCCTGATCGATTTCGGCATGGTTGGCGAAATCGGAAATGAGCTGCGTGATCACCTCGTCGCCCTGTTAGCAGCTCTGTCGCAGGACGATCCCGAACAGATTGCGTTCGCCCTCATCCCGCTCACATCGACGGGCACGCGAATCGACCGCCCTCGGCTGCGGAAAGACGTCGCCCATTTCATGACCCTGTACCAGGGAAAAGAGTTGGGAGATCTGGAAATCGGTCCTCTGATCGTCGAGCTGCTGGCCGTTCTGCGCCGTCACAGACTCCAGCTCGACCCGCAGCTTGTCATGCTCGTGCGGATGCTGTCTATGGTCGAAGGAATGGGGGCGCGACTGGACCCCACATTCAACCTCGGGGTAGCGATCCGGCCCTATGCAACACGTTTTGCTTCCGAGCAATTCTCAGCGCGGGCGATTGCGGCCAGAGCTGCCCGGGTCGGCCGTCAGTTTGCCGCGATCGGGCTGGACCTACCCGAGAAACTTCGAACCTTGGTCGACTCGATCGGACCGAACGGCATCGAGATCCATATCGACGCCGCGGAGCTTGATCCCCTGGTGGGTCGGCTTGAAAGAATTGGGAACAGATTGGTCGCCGCGACTATTGTCTCCGCGCTCATCGGAGGAATCGGTCAACTCACCACCAGATCCGATTCACGGTGGCGCGCCTGGGGCGGCCCGCTGATGAGCGCGGGACTCGGCGCAGTCAGCACCCTCGGCGCTTACCTCGCACTGACTGCACGCCGCCGCCGCCGGCCGTAGTGAACGAAGGTACCGCGGGAGCAGCGCACCGGTGTGCCCGGGGCACCCTCGTACGCCCATCGGAGATCGGTGCCGCTGTCGCCTGGCTCCTGTGGGGGGACTTCTGGCCCTGTCGCGCGCAATCCTCAGAGCGGAGGCTGGAGACCAACCCGTGAATGGAGTGCACGTGGCAGCTCCGACTCGCGACACCGCTCCCGAGGGCAGTACAGATGAGCGCAGGACAGAGAGGACAGCATTATGAAAGCCGTCATTGTCTATGAGTCGATGTTCGGTGCGACCCGCGAAGTAGCCCAGGCGCTGGCCGACGGGCTGCGCTCTGCTGCATCCGGTACCACCGTCACAGTGATCAACGTCAACCAAGCGGGCGAAAGCATCGCCGCAGGCGCCGACGTTCTGATCGTTGGCGGCCCCACCCACATTCACGGCATGAGCCGCCCAGAATCACGGGCCGAAGCAGTGACATGGGCAGATGATTCCGATCGCACCCTCACTCTGGAGCCGGAGGCGCCGGGCATCGGCGTGCGCGAGTGGCTGGAGTCGTTAGCGGAATCGACTGGCGCGCGTGGTGCAGCGTTCGATACCCGCGCGGATTTCCCTCGCATCCTCAGCGGCGCGGCGTCGAACGCCATCCACAAGGCGCTCAGTAAGCACGGCTACACCGAGGTCGTTCCCAGCGAGAGTTTTCTCGTTACCAAAGATGGGCCGCTCGAAGAAGGCGAGCGAGCCCGGGCTCAGGCGTGGGGGCAACGGATTGCTTCGTCACTGATGGGGCCTCCGGATTGAACCGGTTCGTATTCCGCGGCCCACACCGTCGCTCTTACTGCCCTGCCCGGCGGAACGGACGGCCTGCGCTGCGCTAAATCGCGCCGCGCGCCGGCTGACATGATGAACGTGACTGCGTGGCCGCGGCAGCGCTGCCGGCTGCTGGGCGGCCTGGGCAAAGAACCACTGCTTCGCAAACTCAACGACGACCAGGTAGATGACGATCATCCCCAGCACGGCCAGGAAGAAGGGCGCGGGAAGGGGGTCGAAACCCAGCACCCCGGCCAGCGGTGAGAGCGGAAGATAGACCCCGATTGCCACAACGCCGAGCGACGCCGCGATCAGGCCGGTGGACGGGCGACTGCGAAAGAACGGCACGCGCCGGGTTCTGATCGCGAAAATGATGAGGCTCTGCGTCGCGATCGACTCGATGAACCAGCCGGCCCGAAACTCTCCGGGGACGGCGTCGAAGACGAAGATCATCAAACCGAAGGTCGCAAAATCGAAGATGGAACTGATCGGTCCGAACAGAAGCATGAAACGCCGAATGAACCCGATATCCCAATGCGAGGGCGCACGGAGCTGCTCGGGGTCGACCCGGTCGCCGGGAATCGCCAGTTGTCCGGCGTCGTAGAGCAGATTGTTCAAGAGAATCTGTCCGGGCAGCATGGGCAAGAAGCTCAAGAAGACCGATGCCACCGCCGCGCTGAACATGTTGCCGAAGTTGCTCGAGGTTCCCATCAGCACGTACTTAATGGTGTTCGCGAAGATGCGGCGCCCCTCCATCACTCCATCGGCGAGAACTCCGAGATCTTTGTCGAGGAGTACGACATCCGCTGCATCCTTCGCGATATCGGTGGCGCTGTCGACCGAGATTCCGATATCGGCAGAGTGCAGCGCCAGGGCATCGTTGACGCCGTCTCCGAGAAAGCCGACGGCCCCGCCGTTTTGACGCAAGAGCCTAATGAGCCGCGCCTTCTGCTCGGGTGTGACCCGGGCGAAAATGCTCGCGTTGCGCGCGGCGATGCCGAGTTCGACATCTGACAATGCGTCGATCTCGGTGCCCGTCAGCGTGCCTCCCGAAACCAGTCCGAGGTCGACACACACTTTTTCGGCCACGCGAGCGTTGTCGCCGGTGGCGACCTTCACCGTGATGCCGAGTGAAGACAGTCGCTCGAGCGAGGTCCGCGCATCTGCCTTCGGCCGGTCGAGAAAGATCAGAAAACCGGCCAGAACCAAGTCTCGTTCGTCGGCGGGTGTGATGGCCGAGAGATCGGATGCCACCCTCGTCGCGACGGCGATGACGCGAGAACCGGCATCGAACTGTGCGTCGAGCAGTGATTGCGCCTCGGGCGGCGTGCCGACGCACCGCCTCAGGACGTCCTCGGGTGAGCCTTTGGTGATCAGGCGGGCTGCTCCCCCTTTCTCGCGCACCAGGGCACTGGTCATGCGGCGTTGGTGATCGAAGGGGATCAGATCGAGTCGTTCGAAGTCGGAGGCGACGAAAGCAGCGCCCGCCGGCGAGTCCCACAGCGCGGCGTCTAGCAGATTCGAGCCGACCGTCGACACGACGCCCTGGGAGAAGTCGATCTCCGTGGCCAACAGTCCCAGACGAGCAAGGTCGTCACCGGTCAGGTCGGGGCTGATCGGTTCAGCAGATGTATAGCTGATGCGCCCCTCAGTGAGGGTGCCGGTCTTGTCGGTGACAAGCACATCCATGTCACCCAGGTCTTCGATGCAGACCAATCGCTTCACGAGCACCTTGTGGCGCGCCAACTGGCGGGCACCGGTTGCGAGACTCGTGCTGACGATGGCTGGAAGCAGCTGCGGTGTGATCCCGACTGCGATTGCAAGGGAGAACAGCAGCGATTCGATCAGCGGCCGGTGAAGCAACAGATTGGCGATGAAAATCAGGGAGGTCAAAGCGATCGCCACCTGGAGAAGGAGCACCGAGAATTTCTTCAGCCCGAGTTGGAATTCGGTCTCCGGTTGGCGTTCGCCGAGTCCCAATGCAATCCGACCGAATTCGGCGAACCCGGCGGTGGCAACCACAACACCGGTGCCCGAACCGGATTGCACGACAGTGCCCATCAGGAGACAGGAGGTCAAGTCGCCCAGCGACGAATCCTCGGCAACGGGCTCAGGACTCTTGCTCACCGGCAGCGCTTCGCCAGTCAGGATGCTCTCGTCACACTGCAGGTCGTCGCTGTGCACCAGGCGGATGTCTGCGGGAACGATGGCGCCCAGACTTACGCGCACTACATCGCCCGGCACAAGTTCAACGATGTTGATCTCGACCGGGACGGCATCCCGGACCACCACCACCCGGTGTGTCACGCGCGAGTGCAGGGCTTCCGCCGCGCGTTCTGCTCGGAACTCGTTGACGAACCCAAGCCCGATGCTGGCGATGAGGATCACGCCGATCACGATCGAGTTCGCCACGTCCCCCAGAAACAGCGATAACCCGGCGGTGATGATCAAAAGGATCAGAATGGGACTCTTGAGTTGACGGCCCAATACCGACAATGCCTTGGCCTTGTGCGTGCGAACTGCGTTCGGGCCGAACGTGGAAAGCCGTTCCGCGGCGACCGCTTGGCTGAGGCCACCCTCCCCCGATTCCAGTTGGTGCACGACCTGCTCTACGGGTTGCCGCGCCGCGGCAGCGATCGAACCTTGAATCTGCGCGTCAGGCAACAGGTGAAGCCTCCGTCCCAAGGTAGGAACACTGATCGTACGCCGTGCCGATGATTCTGACCGTCACATTCGCCGATCTCCAAAGCCCAAAGGAATTGCCGCTGCAACCCCTCATCCCCACTCTCACGGGCGTGGAGATCGCTCCAGAGGAAATGCCTCGGCGGGACTTTTGACTCTGGAGGGAACATCCACGAATCGTAGGCTCGGAATACCGCGAATAGATGGCTCGCGAAGTGAGGATAAAACGGTGAAACTGCTTCGAACTGTCGACCACTGGCCGACGCCATGAACGAGATTCAGAACTCCGTCGATCTGCCCAACGACTACTCACGAATCATTGTCGGAGTGGATGGATCCGAAGGATCGGTCAAGGCCCTCCGCCACGCCACCGGCCTTGCGCGAAAGTTCGGGTCGGCCGTTGAGGCGATCTGCGTCTGGAGCTTTCCTGTCGCCTACTCCCCTCTTCCCGTTGCGTGGCATCCCGATGAGGATGCACAACGAATCGTGGCGACCGTTGGCGATACCGTTTTCGGGTCGACCTGGCCAAGCTGGTTCACCGCCACGATCCGCGAGGGATCTCCGGCAGACATCCTGATCGCCGAGAGTTCATCGGCCGATCTCATTGTTGTCGGGAGCCGAGGGTTCGGCGGTTTCGCCGGGCTGCTGCTCGGTTCGGTGAGCGCGCAATGTGCCGAACACGCGCATTGTCCGGTGCTCGTGGTTCCGGGCGGCCGCTCGACACGCCAATCCAAGTGAGACGTTGAAAGGCACACGACATGTTCAATCAGATCGTCGTCGCATGGGACGGGTCAGCTTCCGCACAGACTGCGCTCGAATGGGCGCTCAGGCGAGCTGGGACACTGCCGGTTCTCATCGTGAACGTAGTGACGGGGCGAGAGACCGGCAGCGATTACTTGAGTGCAAACTCACCGACATCGAATGAACGCGTCCGGGTCATGGAGGTCGGTGAACAGGCCAGGACCTCTCATCCGGGCACTCCGATTGAAACCGAAGTGCTCCGTGGATCCCTCATCGACGAACTCGTTCTTCTCTCGGTCCCCGGCACACTTCTCGTCGTCGGGGCTACCCCGCGTCGGGCTCGTAGTACGGCATTCGGCTGGTCAGTCGGAACACGAATCGCCGGCGCACATACTCGGGGAGTTCTTGCGGTCATCCCGGAAGATGCTCTCGCCGAGACTCGGTCCGGCATCGTCGTCGGGGTGGACCCCTCAGCAGAGTCACAAGCAGTCGTCGATATCGCGCGCGATGAGGCCGTGTTTTTCAACGAAGAACTTCGACTCGTTCATGCCTGGACGGAGCCGCCTGATTGGCAAGACGTTATCGTGCCTGAGTTGGGACTCGTCGAGAACAGCACTCTTGAAGATTTGCATCAGGGAATTCTCAATGATGCCATCGTCCATCTCGGACAAGGTTCCCCGCTCACCGTTCATGCCTCCCTCGTCAGACGCTTGCCGGCCGGAGCCCTGATCGACGCCGCGAAGAACGCGACTGAGTTGGTTATCGGGAACCACGGATTGCGCGGAATCGGCCGATTCGCACTCGGATCGACCAGCCATGCAGTGCTCCGGGACATTCCCGCGCCYACTCTTGTCGTGCGGTCATAGCTTCACCACGGTACGGAGCGGTTGACGACTAGAGAGCCCGAAGTGCAGCGCTACGGGCAGCGAAACCGGTCGCTATTGCCGAGATCACCACAGTGATCACTGCACCGAGGAGGATTGCGGCATCTTCTCCCGGCGCGAGCATTCCGGTTTGAAGGCCCAGGGTGACCGCAGCCACTGGCACCCCCAGCTGACCGGCCGAAGCCACTGTATGGAGAAGAGGAAGCCGAACAGCGCGTGCGACGAGGTGGGCCGACACCGCGCCCAGTCCCAGACTGATACCCAAGACAATCATCGCCGGATAGGTGATGACTGTCCGGAGATCCAGCGATGCTCCCAGCCACACGAAGAAGAGCGGACCGAAAAACCCTTCAGTCATCCCGAAGAGCTGTCGGGCCAGACGGTGGGGCTCCCCCACCGCAGCCAGGACCAGCCCGAGCGCGAACCCCGCGACCATGATCGAGACATCCGCGAGTTGGGCGATTGCGGCGAACGCGAACAACACGAGAAGGCTGAACCGCAATTCAATCGCGAACCGCCGGCGTTCGGAGAAAAGGTGCAGCCGGCGGCGCAAGTCAGTTCGGTCGAGTCTGAGCAGGATGGCCGACAGTAAGACCGCTGTAGCGCCAATAGCAAGTGTGACCAATGCCGCTTCTAGCGCTCGGTCCGGTTCAATGACCAGGGGAAGGGCGACAATGCAGAACACATCGGCGATCGCAATTTGCGCTACCAACTGAGCCACCGGCGTTCCCCGCAGCCCGACCGACTGCAGCATCGGGAGCACCAGGGCAGCCGACGAGGAGGCGAGCAACACCGCGTACAGTGCCGCATGGTCCGTGCCAAACCCCACAGCGATGGCGACTCCAAGTGCTGCGGCGACGACTCCGACCAATGCAGCTCCCGCCGCCCCGCGCCCGAAAGTGGCCCACACGGCGGGGTCTCGCACCGGAATCTGAGATCCCACGACGACCATTGTCAGACCGAACCCAATTGTTGCCAACAATTGAAATCCGCCAGCGGAAGGGTTGACCAGTTGCAGCCCTGTGGTGCCGATCAGCATCCCACCGACGAGTTCACCGATGACAGCGGGAATGCGCCACGAACCCCGTGCCGCCACCAGCGGCCCGAGCAGACCCACGAGCACGACCAACGCCAGCACCGAGAAGCTCATTGTTTGTCTCCCGGCCGACCGCTCAGCCCGACCATCACTGGGCAGCGCCGCGTGCAGGCGGGTCCAGATGTTGCACGTTCTTGAGGTGCAGGATGGCGGCTTGCGTGCGGTGCTCCAGCCCAAGCTTCGACAGCAACGAACTCACATAGTTCTTCACTGTCTTTTCGGCCAGGCCCAGCCGCTTCGCAATTTGACGGTTGGTGAGCCCGTCGGCAATCAGCGCCAGGATCTGATGCTCGCGGAGACCGAGCAATTCGAAGGCGGGATCCTGCCGGGAACCCTTCAATTGTGAAATGACCCGCCCGACGACCCGTGGATCGATCAATTGCCGTCCTGCAGCAGCGGCACGGACAGCACCAATCAGTGTTCCCGCACGGATGTCTTTGGTGACGTATCCGGAAGCGCCGGCGATGACGGAAGCCCGGAGCGCCTCGTCATCGTCATATGCCGTGAAAATCAGGCATCTGACCTGGGGCTGAGCCTGCCGGATCGACCGACAAACGTCGATGCCGCTTCCATCGGGGAGCCGGACGTCGAGAACGGCAACGTCGGGTGCCGTTGCCGCGATCCTCGCCCGCGCCTCACGCGCTGTGGATGCTTCGCCCACGACCTCGATATCGGACTCGGCGTCGAGAAGTGCGGCTACACCGCGGCGAACCACCTCATGGTCATCGACGAGAAACACTCGAATCACCGTCACAGGCACCGGCTACCCCTCATGTCTCAGCGGGATAGACCAGGTGAGTCGCGTTCCTGTCTCTCCCGACGTGATTTCCAACCCGCCGCCATATTGTTCTGCCCGCATGGCACCGTTCTGGAGTCCACTTCGACGCGTCGCATCGCCGATTCCGATTCCGTCGTCCTCGACGACGACGGTGAGGGTGTCGAGAGAGACGGACACCACGATGGATGCCGATTTGGCATGGGCGTGGCGCACAACATTGGTGAGGCTCTCACGTACGAAGGCGACGACATCGTCTGACAGCTCGGGACCGACGACGAGGTCTAGCGGTCCGGAGAAAGAAAGACCCACCGGTCGCCCCAGGACATTACTCAGCTGATCAGTGAGCTCAATGAGCCGACGACGAACGGTTTCGTCGGAACCTGGACGGTGAGAAAGCGCGAAAACAATTGTTCTAATTTGAGCGATTGCGTTATCGAGCATCGTGACCGTCGCCTCGATGCGCCGGACGGTATCCTCCTCTTCGACCGTCGATTCAATGCTTTGAAGATCAAGGCCGGCTGCGAAGAGCTGCTGAATCACATGATCATGCAGATTGCGCGAGATCCGGGCGCGGTCTTCGAGCAGGAGCATGCGCTGGCGATCAGCCCTAGCCGTCGCAAGCTTCATCGCGACTGCAGCCTGGTCGGCAAGCGCAGAAACGCCCTCCAGATCGAAACGGGTGTAGGAGGGTGATCCGTGCTCCCGGACAGCCACCAGCAAGATCGTCGACTCGTCGTCGGTGCGCAATGGCACGATGAGCGCGGGGCCTGGCATCCAGCCACTCGCGCTGAAGACATCCCCGCCGAGGCTCTCGGTGATGCTTGCCCGCGCACTGGCGCTCGATGCGTTGATCAGCTGACCATTCAGCGACTGAACCGTTCCCTCAAGATCTGCCGCATGGAGCCCCCGAGCGACAATGACATTCGCTGAATCAGATGGAGTCTCACAGCCCAAGACACACACCAAATGAGAATCTGATTGTCGTTCCACGTGCACAATCAGTTCACGCAGCGCATCGCGTGGCTCGCCAGAAAGCAGAGCCCGTGTGACAGCGGCCGAAGCAGCACTCCAGGCCTGTCGCGCCTCGGTCACTGCGAACAATCGCGCATTGTCGATGGCGAATCCTGCCGTCGCCGCAAGCGCAGTAAGAAGCTCCTCATCTTCGTGGCTGAATCGGCCATCGCGATGGTTTGTCAGGTACAGATTTCCATAGATCGTGTCGCGCACTCGAATCGGAACACCCAGAAAAGATTCCATCGGCGGGTGACCCTCCGGAAAACCAACCGAGCGAGGATCCTCACCAATTCGGAGGAGTCGAATCGAATGCGGGTCGTCGATCAGCGCGCCGAGGAGGCCATGTCCCTCGGGCAGATGACCGATCGCCTCGACCTCCAGAGGGTTCATTCCGACGTGGATGAATTGTTCCAGCCCCCCGGTGGGGGCGACGACCCCGAGTGCCCCATACTGCGCGTCAACGAGCTCCAGCGCCGCCTCGACAATCGTGCGCAGTACAGTCGGCAAATCGAGGTGTGAAAAGACTGCTTGGTTTGCCTTGAGGAGTGCTCGCAGCCGACCCTGCGTCTTCAACACGTCATTTGCTCTGGCGACCAGGTCTTGCAGCGCGCGGTCAAGCTCACCCCGCGGCGCATCGGGAAACGTGATCGCGTCATCTTCAGCCACAGCCGGTCCGATCGTGCTCTCAAAGGATGGAAGCACCTCTTTCGCAGTGTAGCCGCGTGTCTCAATTCGCTCAGGTTCTCGGCGAAATAGTCACGACGATCGACCCGGACACCCGGCCGTCACGAAATGCCGCCACCGTTTCGCCCACATCTTCGAATGCCGTGACCGTGACGGTTGGGCGCAACTCCAGATTCTGCGCCAGCTGCAGAAAACGGATGCCATCGCTGCGGGTGTTTGAGGTCACTGTGCGCAGATCGCGCTCGTGGAAGAGCGTCGACCCGTAGTCCAGCGCCGGAACCTCCGACATGTGGATACCTGCGAGCGCGACAGTACCGCCTGCTTTCGTCGCCGCAAGAGCGACCGGAACGAGGGAACCGGCCGGCGCGAAAACGATTGCCGAATCCAAGGGCGTTGGTGGCTCATCCGCTTCAGCACCGACGAAATCGAGGCCCAGATCGGTAGCGAGTTGCCGGTTCAGCGCTCCACGAGTAAGCGCGAACACCCGTGCACCCGCTGCCATGGCGAGCTGTGCCGTCACGTGGCCGCTGGAACCGAAGCCGTAGATGCCGAGTGTTCCACCAGGTGGCAGATTGGCACGCATCAAAGCGCGGAAGCCGATAATGCCGGCGCAGAGCAGCGGGGCCGTGTGCACCACGTCAACGTCATCGAGAAGGCGATAGGCGTACCCTTCTGGAACTGTCGCGAACTCCGCAAAACCGCCGTCGGCATCCCACCCCGTGTACTGCGACCGTGGACACAGATTCTCCGCTCCCGCCCTGCACCACTCGCACACGCCGCAGGTTCGGCGCAGCCAGGCGATTCCGACGAGGTCTCCCTCCTGCAACTCCGTCACGAGGGGTCCCCGATCGATGACCCGACCGATGACCTCGTGTCCGGGGATCACCCCCGGCAGATGCACTGGGAGGTCATGGTCAATCACGTGCAGGTCGGTGCGACAAATACCGCACACCTCGACGGCGATGAGCACCTCGTCATCGAGCGGAATCGGGCGTTGTCGGGTGACCTGCTCCAGTGTTCCGGCGTTCTCGCCGACCGCCCACGCCCTCATTTCGGCTGCCATTGCCGGCCTTTCACGAATGACTGATTGAACCTGCCGCGGACGTCAGGTGGGGATGATCTGAAGCTCGTCGTGCACCGCGCTGACATGAGGCGAAGCCCATGCGGTGTGAACCGCTTGCCTCTTCTCCGCCCAGGAGCGCACGTTCCCGGTCAGCGTCAGTTCCGTTCCGTCAACGGCGACATGGATGCGTTCAGCATCGAGGATGGCGTTGCGCACGAAGGCGTTGGTCAGCTCTTCGACCACATCGTCTGAGCGTGGCTTGCGGGTCAGTTCAATTCTGCTCTCGACCGCGCGTACGCCGGACAAACGTTCAATCGCCTTCTTTGCTTCGAGCCGGAGATAGTGCCAGTCGACGGTACCCGTCAGGACCACCTTGCCGTCATGGATCTCTGCCTTGATCGCGCCCTCTGGCACTCCATCCAGCCAGGTGAGTGTGGTGTTCACGGCCGTAGACAGATCGTTGTCGGACGTTTGGTTGTCACGAACTGTGAGGTCACCCGTGACCACTGTCACCCCGCGCACACGTTGGGCGGCACGCACTGCTGCACCTCGTTCGCCCAGGCTCCGCACGACGCCGGAGAGCGTCACCGCGCCGTCCTCCACGGCGACCCCGATGTGTTCAGAGGCGACATCCGGCGCCCAGGAGAGTTCGGATTCGACCGCGTGCTGAATCGCGCGGTCGTCGTAGGAATGGAAAATTGTGGATGGACTCATGACTCGATGCTCCCTCACCTGAGCAGCCGATTTCAGGGCCAAAAGTCCCTGCTACGACCAGATGCGGTMCCGTTGACACCCGCGCGGTCCGGAATAGCATGAACTCGCAGCCACATGCTTTGCCCCTGTGCCGACGTGGCCCGGCTCACTGAGATCGCAATCAGACGTCAATCAGAACTCAATTCAAGGAGATGTCATGACCGAAGTCATCGTGACGCAACTCGAGGTCAAGTCTCACGACGCCCCCGACGAGCACCGCACCGCGGAGCGAACCAGGATCGAGGTGAACCACCTGGGTGAATACTCGGTGGGGCGCTTCACCTTCGAACCAGGTTGGCGCTGGTCAGACTGCATCAAGCCCATCGTCGACACCGATTCCTGCCAGAACAACCATGTCGGCTATTGCATCTCCGGCACCCTTGAGGTGCAAACGGATGCGGGTGCTCGCGCCGTCATCACCGCCGGCGACTCCTTCTCAATTCCGCCCGGCCATGACGCCTACGTGGTCGGAGATCATGACTTTGTCTCGCTTGAGCTGTTGAGTGCACCGGACTTCGCTGTACACGATCACCTTCAGCGGCCGCGCCTGAGGTAGGCGGTCGGCGCTTCACCCTGTACAACGAACGTGCCCGCACGGAGGTTCTGACCGGCGTCGTGGTGCACCGCCTCGCTCTCGCCCGTGACCATCGATTCATCTAAGGTCACGGCATGCGCCTCGGTGAGGGTCAGATCGGCGGCGATTCGGTCGCCGGCGCGAAGCAACACGACGTCGTCGCGCACGAGTTGGCTGGCGTCAACCGTCTGCTGTGAGCCGTCGCGACGAACCCGCGTCTCGGTGGGCAGCAGATCCCGAAGTCGCTCAGCCGACCGGTCGGCACGATACTCCTGCCAAAACGCAAACAGGGCGATGAGCACGATAAGTGTGTGTCGCTCAAGGAGAAGGTGACGGGTAGCTTCCACTCAGGCCTTTCGGCCCTGGAATTGTGATCCGCGAGCGCGCACCCTTGAAGACAACGCTCGTCACGAGCCTTTCACCGCGGTGCTGACGGGCATCCACTGTGGAAGGAGTGTGTGGTGTCGGCAGAGGAAGTCGTGCGCGACCTGGAGAAGGAGGAGTGCTGGATCTACCTCAGCCGGGAGGATGTCGGCCGTCTCGCCACCTCTGTCGATGGGAAGCTCGATATCTTCCCCGTGAACTACTACGCCGATGGTTCGTCGATTCTCATTCGCACGGCGCCCGGCACCACCCTGCTTGCGCTCACGGTGCACGATACGGTCGCATTCGAAGTCGACTCGCATACGCGAGACAGCGCCTGGAGCGTCGTGGTTCATGGTCGCTGCCGTCAACTTGAGCTGCAGTCCGAGATCGACGAAGCCGATCGAACGCCGCTCGTCTCCTGGCTGCCAACGCTCAAGTACCGATACGTGCGACTCGAACCGACTGATCTCACCGGGAGAACTTTCCTGCGGCTGCCAGAAGCTGACCGATACTGAATCGACCAATCCCTCGTCCGGAGACGGATCCACCCCGACGAAGATTGAGATCACGACGGGCGAGGGTTGAGGCGGAGATGTGGAGATGGCAGTAGACCGAGCCGGGAGGAGCCCGGATGGGAGTCGCAGCGAGTCAACGGCAGCTATAGCGGATAGACAACACGGGTCTTCCACTGTGACGTGTCGGTTTCGCCGTCGGGGCCGACGAGGTATTCCTCCCACATCTCGGATCCGGCCGTCAGACCTCGCTCGGCGAACCAGTCGATGAGCGCCGAGTATGTTGCCGCAAGGCCTTCATAGGAGCCGACGTGAATTGTTTGAATGGCCGGCCCTCCGGGGAGAGTCTCCGTCACCATTCCACCGCCGGCGGTCACCGGTCCCCCGACAGGGAATCCTGCGGTGACTTTCACAGTGGCGGTGGGAGCGCCGTAATAATGGGCGACCGGGGGGCCGGTCGGAAATACCCCTTGCCGGGCGAGTTCGGTCGCCGTCGTACCGAATGCGCGTCCGAAGAACTCAGTGAGCCGGTCCATCGGAACCGTCTCGCACACGCCCGCGATCATCCGCGGCTCCAACTGAACCTGTTCGATATCCATGATTCCGATGTCCTCTGTCGTTGCCGGCATGATGCCGAATAACCCCAGCATCATCCCGATCTGATGATTTGCGTCAGGACGAAGGTCCCCCGGCGGCTCACGGCGAACCACCGTGCTGTGCAGAGCGAAGTCCGGCCTGTCCGGATCTGCCGTTTTGCTCTCGATCGTCACCGACTCCGGTCTTCCGGGAGCCGATGTGATCAGCCCTCTCTGCCCCTCGGATTCCTGCCTAGTAACGGTAGAACGCGTCTTGAATATGACCGCGCTGTAAGCCACGCGCCAGACAAAGCTGGAGGAGCACTCGGCTCTTCTGTGGATTGAGCTGGTCCGACGCCACCAACCCCAACACGTCATCGTCCAGCTCGATGTTGCGCCCGACATCGCCGCTGCTGACGCGCGAACTTCGAACAACGATCACGCCACTGCTGGCARCGTCGGCCAGGGTCTGCGCCACATCCGTGGGGACGTTTCCGTTCCCCACCCCCGCGATGACGATTCCCTGGGCACCGAGAGAAGCGCTGGCACGCACCAGATCCGCCGGCATGTTCGCGTGAGCGTGCAAAATATCCACGCGAGGCAGGGCGACTTCGCCTTCCACGGAGAACTCAGAGTCGGCGGTATGTGGATGCATGGGGTAACGGAAATAGCGAATGCGACCATAGCTTGCGGTCCCCAGCAATCCCGGGCCAGGAGAGACGAACGTCTGCACGTCGGTGGTGCTCGACTTCGTGACGTCCCGCGCGCTATGGAGATCGTCATTGATGGCGACGATGGCGCCGCGCCGCCGAGCTTGTGGATCCGCCGCCACGCTCACCGCGTTGAACAAATTGAGCGGACCGTCCGGGCTCAACGAAGTGGCAGGACGCATCGACCCGGTGAGCACAACCGGGCGCTCCGACTTCACGACCAGATGGAGAAAGAACGCCGTCTCCTCGGCGGTATCCGTGCCATGGGTGATGACAATACCGTCGGCCTCATTCGCGGAGAACAGCGCGTTTACTCTCGCGGCGAGCTTGAGCCACAGGCTGTCATTCATGTCCTGACTGCCCACTTGGGAAAACTGTTCGCCCGTCAGCGTGGCCACACTCCGGAGGCCGTGCACGCCATCGATCAACGCGCTGACGCCCAGTCCGCCCGAGCGGTATCCCGGATCGACAGGGGACGGAGCCGTGCCCGCTATCGTTCCGCCCGTCGCAAGTATGTGCACTCTGGACATCGAAACTCCTGTCAACTCGCGGGCGACTTGAACTTCCGCACTATCCGGACATCGAATACGGAGAGCCGTAGCTCATGATTCTCAAGCCTGGTACGCACCGACCTAGGGCTCCTCGGAGCTCGACGGAGTCGGCGCTGGGCTCTCGGGCACTGGGCTCTCGGGCACTGGGCTTGCGGGCGATTCCGGCTGGTTGAGCTCCTCGATCGCCTTCTGAAACGCGCTGATCGTGGCCGCATCCACAGCTCCGGTCGGTTCGACACCCAACTCTGCCTGGAACGCCTTGACTGCCTCAGTCAGCTCGGGTGTCCAGATGCCGTCCACCGCTCCGGGCCAGAAGCCGACGAGCTTCAGAGACTGTTGGACGGCGGCTGTCGATACCAGAGATTCTTGAGCGGCCGCCCCGCCGAGCGCGAGGAGTTCGACATGCAGAGCGTCGGCGGTCGCCTTGTCGACCGTCCCCGTCACCGGTAGCCCGTTCGCCTCCTGCAGCGCTTCGACCGATGCGACCGTCGCCGGCCCATATACGCCGTCGACCTCACCGTCGTAATACCCGGTGTCGGCAAGATCCTGTTGCAGCGCTGCCGTATATGTACTCGCGGCTGCCTCGGCCTCCAGCGCCTGCTGATCGGTGACGCATCCGGCATCGACAATGAGACGCAACCAGGCCAACTCCAGGGCGACGGCCGCGGCGTTAAACTGCTCGGACGCGTCCGCCAACGCTGTCTGGTCGGTGATCGAGCCTTGGGCAGTAGCGAACTCGGACTCAGCCTGTTTGACCCGGTCGACGGTCGCGCTGGGCGGAAGTGGGCTCGTTGTCGGTTGTGTCGTGCCCGCACCGGCGTCACTCGGCGAGCCCGACGGGCCCGCCGTGGCCTGTTCCAGTGCCGCGCGAGCCTCAGTCAACTCCTGTTCCGCAAGGACGAGATCCTGGTGGGCTTCGACAGCTTGTTCGGCACCATCGAGGGCACTATCGCGGGGCTTGGCGAGGTCGGTGCCTGCCTCCCTGACATCGCCGACGGTGGGCGCGGTGTCGTTCAGCACGTCGCCATACCGATCGAGGGTGACTACGTAGGTTTTGCTCGCCTCACAAAACGTCTCCGACGCAGCTGCGAACTCCGCCTCGGCGTCATTCACCGCCTTCTCCTTGAGGGAGACCTGCGCCTGGGCGCGATCAACGCTGCTGACTTCACCTGTGCAACCAGCGAGCCCGACCACCGCGAAGGCGATCCCCACCACAGCGGCTGCCCGAAGCCCCCACGCCGACTCAGAGACGATCATCATCCGTAGCCTCCAATGCAAACCGCGTCACGGCCCATCATGGTCGCTTCGCGCACATTGCGCCACCGAGCCGCGGGTTCCGTGCGATGGCGCGAGAATGGGTGGGTGGGCACCCTTCAACTCAGCACCGACAGCTGGATGCGCTGGGCTGAGCCCGCTGCCCTGGTCGGTGATGAGACGCGAGCGATCGGGCTTCTCTCGGCCGACGAGCGGTCGCGATTTGCAACCACGCTCTCGGCATCGGCCAGGGAGCGCTTGCTCTGGGGCCGTCTCCTCCTGCGCGAACTGGTCGCCGAGCAGATCGGGTGTGGTCCCGCCGAGGTCACGATCGACGCACGCTGCACCGACTGCGGCGGCCCTCACGGGCGACCCGTCACGACCGGGCCGAGCGACGAAGCACGTGCGCTGTCGCTCAGCGTCTCCGCGTGCGCCGGAATGGTGCTCGTGGCGACAAGCCTGAGCAGACCGATCGGCATCGACGTCGAGCCCTGCGCAGTCAGCGCCGGTCAACTCCAGGGGATCCGTCAGGTTGCCGGTGACACCGAGCATCCGCTTCGCCACTGGACCCGCATCGAGGCTGTGCTGAAAGCGGATGGCCGCGGCCTGCGGGTCGACCCCCGGCAGGTACGGGTGACCACACACGGAGCTGAGCTGGAAGGCACGCTGTATCGTTTCGCCGAACCAGACTTCGATCCACGATTCGTTCTCAGCTCGGCCTTTGGCCCGGCATACGCTCCGGCAGTGGGGGCAGCGCCTGGCTCAACAGCCAGGCGTCGAACAACCCGTCAAGCGGTCGATCGCTGTACCGGCCCGCATGCGCACGGAAGTCATCCGAATTGACCGGGGTTGCGGAACCGTTCTTCGTCGCCCACTCGCGCAGCATCGTGAAGAACGGTTGCTCGCCGAGCATGGTACGCAGAGCATGGAGAGTGAGCGCGCCTCGTTTGTAGATGCGGTCGTCGAACATGTTGACCGGTCCGGGATCACCGAGCAGGATGTTCTGCGGCCCGGTCATGAGTTGTGCGTGGAATCCCCGGGCAAGCACCTCCGCAGTTTCTTTGCCGGCGTGCTCAGACCAAAGCCACTCGGCGTAGCACGCGAAACCCTCATTGAGCCAGATGTGCTGCCAACCAGCGAGGCCCACGCTGTTGCCGAACCATTGGTGGGCGAGCTCGTGCGCGATGAGCCGCTCCTCGCCACCGAAACCGTCGACGTGGTTAGCGCCGAAGATCGCCATCGACTGCGCTTCGAGCGGGATTTCGAGATCGTCGGAGGTGACGACGGCGGTGTAGGTGCCAAAGGGATACGCCCCGAATACGCTCTCGAAATAGCCCATCATCGCGGGCAGAAGGGCGAAGTCGGTGCGCACACGGGCCTGCAGCTGTTTCGGGTAGGCGAGGCGAGCCGGCACGGCGCCGAGTTGAACCTCTTCGACCGTGTAGCGGCCGATCTGCACGGTCGCCAAGTACGTCGACGTTGGTTCGACCTGTTCGTACAGCCAGGTGCCCCGACCCGATGCCACGGTGTGGGCGGTGAGCACGCCGTTGCAGATCACGGTGTATGCCTGCTCGGTGGTTACCCGGATGCTGTATCGCGCCCTGTCGGCCGGGTGATCGTTGCAGGGGAACCAGCTCGGCGACCCGGTGGGTTGGGAGGCGACGATCACACCGTCGGTGAGTTCCTCCCAGCCGACGAGCCCCCATTTGCTTCGCCGCGGCGCCGGTGAGCCGGAATACTCGACGACAACCATGAAAGCCGTACCGGCGGGGATGGGCAGCAGCGGCACGACGGTCAGTTTGCCATTGGACTGAGCCCGAACCGCCCGTTGGCCGTCGACCGACACCCGGGATACCTGCAGCCGGCTCAGGTCCAGGGTGAACCGGCTCAGCTCTTGATTGCTGACGGCACTGATCGTCGCCACGGCCTCCAGCCGGTTCGTCGCCGTTTTGTACTGCAGATCGAGCCCGTAGTGGTCTACCTGGTAGCCGCGGTTGCCGCTGGCCGGAACATAGGGGTCATGCGCCGTGCTCGCACCGATGCCGACCGCCGTCATAGGATGGCCGCGGCGTGGTAGTCGCGCGTGGTCACATCCCGCCACGGGCCGATCGGATTTCCGCTCCAGCGGCTCCCCTGCGGAACGACTTCTCCGCGCATGACAAGGGATGCCGGGCCGATCGTGGCATGCGCCCCGATGCGCGCGGCGGGAAGGATGACGCTGTGCGGGCCGAGAGTGGCGCCCTCATCGAGGGTGACGGTGTCCATGCTCATGATTCGATCATGAAAAAGGTGAGTCTGCACAACACAGCCCCGATTCACCGTGGCGCCGTCGTGCAATGTCGCGAGATCTGGTTCGGGCAACCAGTAGGTTTCGCACCAGACGCCCCGCCCGATCCTCGTTCCCATGCTCCTCAGCCACCAGACCAGGGCGGGCGTGCCCGCGGTCGCGTTCGCAAACCACGGCGCCGCGACCATTTCGACGAACACGTCGGCGACCTCAGTGCGCCACACGAATGAAGACCAGAGCGGATACTCCACGGCTTTCATGCGACCCACCAGTGCCCACTTCGCAATCGTTGTGGTTGCCGCGGCGGCGGCGCCCGCCACGAGCATGACGAAACCGCCCAGCAACACAGTCGGCCAGATGCCGGCCAGGTCGATCAGTGCCGCGATTCCGACGAGCACGCCCAGGCCGATCCCGGCCGTGACGAGCACCGGGATGATCCGGGTGAGCTCCCAGAGGCTGCGTGCAACACGTAGTCGGGCAGGCGGGTGGAACGTGAGACTGTCGTCTGATACCGCCACCGTTCGACGCAGTCGCACCGCCGGCGATCCCAGCCATGACGAACCAGGCTTGGATTTCGGCGGCGCCGACGAGAGCACCGCGATGAGGCCGTCCCTCGGCACTTTGTGGCCTGCAGGAACGATGCCGGAGTTTCCGATGAAGGCGCGTTCGCCGATGTCGATCGCGGCGATCCGCAACCATCCGCCGCCAAGCTCGTACGGCGCGATCATCGTGTCGTCGGCGAGGAAGGTGCCGTCGCGCACCGTCGTCATCGACGGGACAAGGAGCACTGTGGATGCTTCGACATCGCGGCCGACTTTCGCTCCGAGCATCCGCAACCAGACCGGTGTGAACAGACTGGAGTAGATCGGGAACAGCAGTGTCCGGCTCAGGTCAAGCAGACGTTCGATCGTCCAGACCTGCCATCCCGTGCGGCTGCGCACCGGGTAGGTGCCCTCGCGCACGGCGAGTCCGAGGAGCCGCACGAGAATGACGACGAGCCCGGCCATGACGACGCCGGACAGCAGCGTGGCCGGCACGAGCATCCCGAAGGCGCGGACTGCAGCCTCGGCCAGCGACGCCGAATCGCGGATCGCTACAGCGATGAGCACGAACCCCGCCAGAAATGACAGCACGGGAATTGCTGCGATGGCGACCGCTGAGAGGCCGAAGCCCGCGACCCATCGGGTCTTGCGAGGCGGGCGCTCCCCCGGCCACCATGCCCGGGCCTTGCCGATGCGCTGCGCCGGCGATCCCGCCCACAATTGTGCGGACGGCACGCGGCCGAAGACAGCGGAGCCGGGCGCGATCTCCGCACCGCGACCGATCTTGGTGCCGGGAAGCAGGGTGCTGCGTGCTCCGACTGTGCTGTTCGCTCCGATCCTGATCTCGCCGATCCGCACGGCGTCGCCGTCGATCCAGTATCCGGCGAGATCCACTTCCGGTTCGATTGCCGCGCCCGCTCCGATCCGAAGCATGCCTGTGACCGGCGGGAGCGTGTGTAGGTCGACGTCCGGTCCGATCGTGGCGCCGAGCGCCTTGGCGTAGTAGCTGATCCACGGCGCACCGGACAGATTCACCGCCCCGATCTGTTCGGCGACCTGTTCCGCCAGCCACAGGCGAAGGTGCACCCCGCCCCCGCGTGGATAGTCGCCGGGGCGCAGCCCGGCCAGCAGCATCCGTGCAGCCACGACGGAGATGGCCATGCGCCCGAACGGCGTGGCACAGACGAGGAGCGCAGGAATCAGTCCCCACAACGGCGCCGTCGGTAGCACCTCGAATCCGCCCACCCCGTGCAAGACGGTTCCCACGACCAAGACGTAGAGCAGCCAGCGCACCCCGGCGAGCATCTGAAGTGGGATCGACAGAACCGTCTGCAGAACCTGCATGCGCCGAGGCGTCGGCGTCACCCGGTGGTACTCCCGAGGCGCGACCGGAATCTCCGGGAGACGCGCGTCGAGTTCATCGGCCATAGCTCCGAGCCGCGGGTGCGAGTAGATGTCGGCGACGGTGAATCCGGGATCGTACTGTCGGATGCTGCTCACCAGCTGGGCCGCGGCGAGGGAACCGCCGCCGAGGTCGAAAAAATTCGCGTTGACGTCAGTCACCGGGACGCCGAGGACAGTCTCCCACTGCGCAGAAAGCCGGGCCTGCATCAGGGTGAGTTCCGACTTCTCGCCGTCGGCGTCGACACCGGGCAGCGGCCAGGGTAGCGCGCTCTTGTCGACCTTGCCTGACGTGCGAGTCGGCAATTGGTCGACCTCGGCCAGCAAAGGAATGAGGGCAGCGGGAAGCTCCTCGCGGAGTCGGGCCAAAGCCAGTCCACGGTGCAGAACGGCACCGTCCGCCATCGCGACGTAGCCGACAAGAACTTGATTCCCGGCCTGCGTGTCGCGCACAGCGACAGCCGCAGCTGCCACGCCGTCGAGCAGCTGGAGGGCCGACTCGATCTCGCCGAGTTCGATCCGCCGTCCGCCGACTTTCACCTGGTCGTCGACGCGCCCCTGAAAGACGAGGCCCTCGGATTCGTTGCGAACGAGGTCGCCGCTCCGGTAGGCCCTGGTCCAGCCCAGTTCCGGGTGCGGGGCGTACTTCTCCGCGTCCTTCACTGGGTCGAGGTATCGCCCCAACCCGACCCCGCCGATGATGAGTTCCCCCACCATGCCTTCCGCCACCTGCTCCCCGTCAGGGCCGACGACGGCGAGATCCCAGCCGTCGAGAGGCAGTCCGATTCGAATCGGCGCGCGTCCATCGAGCAGAGCAGCGCAGGCAACGACCGTTGCTTCGGTCGGACCGTAGGTGTTCCACACCTCACGTCCGTCCACGGCGAGCCGCTCGGCGAGTTCGGGCGGGCAGGCTTCTCCGCCGAAGATCAGCAGGCGCACGTTCTCGAGGGACTCCTGCGGCCACAGCGCCGCCAACGTCGGGACCGTCGAGACGACGGTGATGCCTCGGGCTGTGAGCCAAGGCCCGAGGTCCATTCCCGTGCGCACCAAGGCGCGCGGGGCAGGCACGAGACAGGCGCCGCTCCCCCACGCCAGCCACATCTCTTCACACGAGGCATCGAATGCGACCGACAGACCGGCCATCAGTCGGTCGCCCGGACCGAGTGGTTCGTCGCGGAGGAACAGCCGGCTCTCAGCATCGACGAACGCCGCCGCGGATCGGTGGCTGACGGCGACGCCCTTGGGGCGCCCCGTTGACCCGGACGTGAAGATGATCCAGGCGTCGTCCTCCGGCCGGGGCGGGTCGACAATTGGATGACTACGGATGCTCGCATGCGGCGGCTGCGAGTCGAAGAGTGGGTCGTTCGCGCCTCGTTCTTCGCCACTTCTCACTGAAACGAAGGTGCCGCCCGTAGTGATCACACCGCTGACGCCTGCGTCTCCGAAGACCAGGTCGGCCCGTTCCTGAGGGTCGTCTGCGTCGACGGGCACGTAGGCTGCCCCGGCAGCGAGAACCGCAAGGATGGCGATGTACAGCTCGGACGAGCCTGACGGCATTCGAATACCCACCCGGTCACCTCGGCGCACGCCTTCGGCGAGGAGACGAGCCGCGACCTGCATGACCCGCGCCATGAGTTCGCGGTAGCTGAGAGAGCCGTTTGCGTCCTCGATGGCAGAGGCTTCCGGATATCGCGCGGTCGTGTCACGCAGGATGTCGAGCAAGGTACGCGGCGGCGCAGCCTGATCGCCGCGCAGCAACACGAGTTGCCGCGTATCCACATGCGTCACATTGCTTCCTGTCTCTGGGCCCGCTTCCGGGCGATAGCTCGCCGGACGAATCCGCCACGATAGCCCGGCCGGGTAACGGGCGGGTGAATAGAAGGGATGAGGCCTAGTGCTTGGCGAGGAAAGCGCTCAGGTCTGCCTTGTTCAGCCTCGAGAAGCCAGACAGGCCGGCCGCCTTCGCCTGGTCGCGCAGCTGCGCCAATGTCGGTTCGGGTACCACCGGCGTGGAGGGCGCGCTCACCGGCGTGGAGGGCGCGCTCACCGGCGTGGAGGGCGCGCTCACCGGCGACGGGGAGTCGGCCGCTGCGGGTGCCGCGGCTGTGGGCGATGCAGCGGAGCTGACCGCGCCGCTGGCAGTCACGGACCGGGTGGTTCTGTTCGCGGCCCTGTCATTCTTCGCCGGCGTCGTGGGCTTGTCTTTCTTCGATGGCTTGGCTGCCACCTTTGACGACTTGGCCACCTTCGCCGGCTTGGCCACCTTCGCCGGCTTGGCAACCTTCGACGACTTGGCCACCTTCGCCGGCTTGGCCACCTTCGACGGCTTGCTTTCCTTGACGGTTTTCCCGCTCTCGCCCGGCTTAAGCACAGTACGAGATTTCTCCAGGCCCTTCTGCAGCGAACGCTCAAGAGCGGCGGCTTCCTTGCGGGTGACCTTGTCCGCCTTCTTCGCCGCCTTGACGGCGGCGTCGATTGCCGTGCGGGCCTGGGCAATTGCAGCCTGTGCGTGCTTCTCGTGCTTCGTCAGGTTTGCCATGTCGTCTCTCCTCTTCGTCACGATGACGGGTCTGTAACCCGATCATGGCATCCGCGTGGTGACAAAGTGCGACTTCACCGGCACATTTTCAAAGAACCCCTGGCTTGCGTGGAGACTCAGGCGTTAAGACTGGGGTATCTGGACTCGAACCAAGAACAACTGATGCGAGCGGGCTGCGGCGAGCTAGGGTCGCACGCTTCGCGTTTCGCTCAGCTGAGCGATGATCGCGTCGATCAGCAGGCGCACGGCTTCGGGCATGTCTACGGCGGTCGGGTCGAGCAGCCATTGCACTTGGAGGCCGTCCATCCCGGCAATGATCGCGGAAGCCGCGTGCTGCAACCGCCGCTCCCCCGTGCCTGAAGGCGCAACGTCATGGAGGGCCTCGACCAGCATGTCGCGAAGTCCGACATAGCGCGCACGGAAGTAGTCCTGGGCCGGGTGGCCTTCCGTCACCGAGTCCGCGGACAGCACCGTGTACGCCTGTACGACACCAGGCCGTCGCACGTTCATCTCGGTTGTGCGCACGAGGTGGTCGAACAGCGCCTTTCCAGTAGGAATGTGCTTGCCTTCGAGCTCCGCAACATCTGAGGCGTCTCGGTATTCCAGCATCGCGATGAGCAACTGGTCCTTCGAACCGAAATGATGCACGACGCCGGCATGGCTCATGCCCGCCTGCTCGCCGATCTCCTGCAATGAGCCGTTGTTGAAGCCCTTGGCGCCGAAAATGTCCATCGCGGCATCGAGAATGCGTTGCCGCTTCTCGGCGGTCTCCGGGCGTGGCTTCGCCACTCGCGCCCCAACGGGCACCGTCTCGGCGCTTCGAGCGTTCTTCGTGACCATGCGTCCCACCTCCGGATATATGTACAGGAAGCATCTTACTTTATGGCCAGTCAGCAAGCGTTATTCAAACGAGACAAATATTACTTGCGGAGCAGTCAGTAAGTATTGCTAATGTGACCCTACCGGTCACCGCCGACCGCGGAACAACCGGGTGACCGCATGGAGATCCAATGAACAGCACGACAACCCTTGCAGACGAGACATACCAGCCCCGAGCCGACAGCCCATTGCACGAGCGCATCAGGCTGCTTACCGGGGCCACCTCATGGACGCTTCATCCGTTTCCAGAGGCGAACCTACGATCCCTCGTGCTTTCCGATGGGCCGATCGGGGTGCGCGGCGTCGATGAGGACGAACGTCCATCAGCCCAGATGCCCAGCCCGTCGGCAGTCGCTGCCACCTGGGATGTCGAGCTGGTCGCGCGGCTCGGCGAGCTCACAGCGCAGGAGGCGAAACGTAAAGGCGTGGACGTCGTTCTCGCTCCCGTCCTCAACCTTCAACGAACTCCCGTCGGCGGGCGTCACTTCGAGGCGTACTCCGAGGATCCCTTCCTTACCGGCGTCATCGCCACACGGCTGATTGCCGCCACGCAGTCCTTCGGCGTCGCGATGTGCGCAAAACACTTCCTCGGCAACGAGTCCGAGACCGACCGCACCACATACATCGCCCGGATCCCTGAGCAGGCATTGCGCGAGGTGTACCTCGCCCCCTTTGAACGCGCGGTGCGCGTCGGCCACGTGTGGTCGGTCATGTCCGCGTACAACCAGGTTGACGACGGGATCCAGATTGCGCCAGCTACAGAGCACGGCAGCCTCATCAATGACCTCCTCAAAGGTGAATGGGGGTTCGATGGTGTTGTTGTCAGCGACTGGCTCGCGACGAACAGCACCGTCGCTTCTGCCATCGGTGGGCTCGACCTCGTCATGCCTGGCCCCGATGGGCCATGGGGGCAGGCGCTTGAAGCCGCGGTCGCTGAGGGGCTCATTGACGAGAGCGTGATCGACGACAAAGTCGAACGTGTGGTGCGGCTGGGCCGGCGGGTTGGCGCCACCCTGCCCGCTGCCGCCGCTGTCGATGAAAACCTGCCGACCGATGCGGCGACACGACATCTCTTGCGCGAAACCATCGCCCGCTCCACTGTCGTACTGCGCAACAATGGGACGCTTCCACTTTCACCATCCTCAACGGAGACCATTGCTCTCATCGGCCCCAACGCGATCGAACCGTTCGTACAGGGAGGAGGCAGTGCATTCGTCACCCCGCCATACGCGTCGACGCCCGAAGCCGCCCTGCGTTCCGCTCTGCCGAACGCCTCAATCACAATCCACCGCGGCGGTGCAGGAAGACGGCACGCGCGAGCGATCGACCCCGACCTGGTGACGACCCCAGACGGACGCGCGGGCTACTCCCTCACCTTCCTCGACGAGGCCGGCACGCCCGTCGGCGCACCGATCGTTGTGCCAGCCGACGAGGGTTGGAACCGCGGCGCACCAGAGAGCGCGACCAGCGCACACATCGAAGCGCTCGTGACGCTTCGCACCACCGGACCCCACAATATTGACGTCGGCGTCGCCGGCGCCCACAGCGTGCGATTCAACGGCGAGACGGTGTCGGAGTCCCCCACCGTCGCGGACCACGACATCATCCTCGACTCGTCGGCCAACAATCCCGACGGTCCCGTCGTGCGCGTCGACGTGGGGGACGCACCTCGGCAGGTGCTCATCGAGTCGACCCAGCAGGTCGTCGACGCGGGAGCATACGGACGGTTTGTACGATTCGTGCTTCGTCACGACGACGTTGCCTCGGACATCGACACCGAAATCGACGAGGCCGTCGCTGCGGCCCGACAAGCTGATCTCGCGATCGTCATCGTCGGGACCAACGAAGAAACCGAGTCTGAGGGATGGGATCGCTCGACGCTTGCGCTCCCCGCACGCCAGAACGAACTCGTCGACCGCGTCGTCGCTGCCAACCCGAACACCGTCGTCATCGTCAACGCCGGAGCGCCCGTCATTCTGCCCTGGCTCGACCGGGTCGCAGCTGTCCTCTGGTGGTGGCTACCCGGCCAGGAGGCCGGAAACGGCCTCGCGGACGCTCTGCTTGGAGTAACCGAACCGAGCGGCCGTCTCCCGTGGACCCTGCCTGCAGATGAGAGCGACGTCCCCGTGCCCGACGGGCGGCCCCGTGACGGCGTCATCGAATACTCGGAAGGCATCCACGTCGGATATCGCGGATGGGACAAGCTCGGCAGAAAACCCGCCCGTGAATTCGGCTTCGGCCTCGGCTATGGCACCTGGCGATACGACGACCTGCACGTGTCCGGATCGCCTGAGGGTGTCCAGGTGCGGGTTACTGTCACCAACACCAGCACCCGAGATGCGCGCGAAATCGTCCAGGTGTACCTAGAAGCACCCGGATCCAGCACAGATCGACCGCTCCGCTGGCTGGCCGGATTCACTATCGCCGATGTCGGCGCCGGTTCGAGCGCTGTCGTCGATGTCGATGTCGACCGCCGCGCCTTCGAGATCTGGAACGTCGATCGCCATCGTTGGGAGATTCCCGACGGCGCCTACGTCTTCCACGCGGGGAGATCCAGCCGTGACCTTCGGCAGACCATCGCCGCCGCGCTGAAAGACCAGCGATTCACATTCGCGTGAACGCACAAGACCCAAATACCCCCTCACCCCACCAATGCAAGGAGGCATTACTCATGTCAGGAAAAACCAAACGGCTAGTCGCCATTGCGGCCGCGCCATTGTTGCTCGCCGCTTTCGCGGGCTGCTCGTCGTCAGTAGCTGGCAACTCCGGCGCTGATGAAAAGGTGACGATCACCTTCCAGGAACAGTTCAGCGACGCGGAGTCGACACAATTCGCCGCCCAGTTGAAGGACTTCGAAAAGGCGAACCCAAACATCACGGTCAAGCTCATCCGCGACAACGACAAGAGCTACTACGACAAGCTGACGACCCAGATCACAGCGGGTAAGGGCCCAGACATTGCGCGGGTCGAGCCACCGCGGGCGTCGCAATTCATCGCCTCGGGTTGGGCCCTTCCGCTCGGCGATGCTGCCGGTTCGAAAGACGACTACTTCCCAGCGAGCCTTGAGTCCGTGACCAAGGACGGCGAACTCTACGGAGTGCCCGTAGACCTGTCGGCGCTGGCGCTCTACTACCGCACCGACTTGTTCCAGGCCGCGGGCATCGAGAACCCGCCCGCCACGTGGGACGAGTTCAAGGCTGACGCTCAAAAACTCACCTCAGGCGACGCGCATGGCGTCGGCCTGTTTGGCGGCTGGGGCGGCTTTGAGTTCTACCCGTGGCTCTGGCAGGCCGGCGCCGACGTTTTGAACGAGGACCAGACCAAGGCCGTCTTCAACTCGCCGGACGCGGTACGGGCCTTGCAACTGTGGGTTGACCTGCAGGCATCCGCGATGCCTGCAGGAATGGCGACCGCGACCGAGGACGACCTCAAAGGGCCATTCGTCTCCGGAAGCCTGGCGATGATGACGTCCGGCCCGTGGATGATCCCGTCCATGAAGGCCGCCGGAATCGACGGCAAGTGGGCCGTCGCACCGCTTCCCGAAGACAAGACAGCGGCTACTGTGCTCGGCGGACTTGACTTGCTCGTGCTGAAGAACACCAAGCACGCCGACGAGGCCAAAACCTTCGTCGCCTGGTTGATGCAGGACTCGGTTCAGAAAGAGTGGGCTAGCTCCCTCGGGTACATCCCAGTGAAGACCAGCCTCTATGAGGACGCGGTGTTCAAGGATGACCCGTACGTGAGCGCCTTCGCCGACGTTTTGAAGCAGGCCCGTTCGCGACCGACTGTCCCCCAGGCCGGCGACATCGACACTGCCCTCGGCACCGCCGTCCAGGCAGCACTGTCGGGCACCAAGTCGGCTCAGGAGGCTCTCGACGAGGCTGTCGCCAGCTCGAACAAGGCGCTTCAGTGACCCAAGCAACAACAACTCTCGCGGGCCGGATCAATGGATCCGGCCCGCGGGGCCGCACGTGGCGCACCGCTGCCACGCCTTACCTGTTTCTCGCACCGGCCCTGGTCGCCGTCGGCGGCTTCGTGGTCTACCCGATCCTGTCGGTCGCCGTTCAGAGCTTCTTCGACATCAACCCGGTCAAGCACGAAGGGTGGGAATTTGTCGGCCTTCAGAACTACATCGAAGCAGCCGGCGATGGCGCTGTCTGGTCGGTGTTCGGCAATACCCTGACGTGGACCATCGGTTCGGTTTTCTTCCAACTCGTCGTCGCGATGGCTGGCGCATTGCTGCTCCAGCAGCTTGCAGGCGCCCGCATTCTACGGGCGGTCTTCGTACTCCCGTGGGCGACTCCCGTCGTCGTTGGCGCACTGGCTTGGAAATTGCTGTACCAACCTGACTACGGGACGATCAATCAGGTTCTGTCCGTCGTCGGACTTTCGGACCTCAAGCATGCCTGGTTGGCGGACCCAAACACCGCCCTTGCAGCCGTGATCCTCGCTAACGTGTGGCGTGGTTTCCCGTTCATCATGGTGCTGCTCATCTCAGGCATGGCCTCCATCCCGATCGAACTCTACGAAGCAGCGGGCGTCGACGGCGCCACCTGGGCACGCTCGTTCCGCAGTATCACCCTTCCGCTTCTCAAACCGATGCTGCTCACCAGCACGCTGATGGCCTTGATCTGGACATTCAATAACTTCAGCCTCATCTACGTGATGACCGGCGGCGGACCGGCCGGGGCCACCGACATCCTCACAACCTTCGTCTACAAGAGCGCGTTCAGCAGTTTCGACTTCGGGTACGCCTCGGCCCTGTCCATGATCTTGTTCGCGATCGTCGGCATCGGCTCCGCCCTGTACATCCGCGCCTTCGGAAAAGAGGCCCTCTCATGACCGCAACGACGACCACTGCCTTGCCACAGCAGGCAGCCGCATTAGCGCCTTCGCCCGCTCGCCACGTCGCGACCAGCCGACCGCGTAGACGGTTTAAGCCGCACCGCAGCCTCCTCTGGGCGGCTGCGATCGCGCTCGGTATCTTCGCGCTGGCCCCAATGCTCGGCATCGTTTCCGACGCCTTCAAAACGAAGCAGGAGCTGTACCAGACACCACCAGCGCTCATCCCGGCTCACCCGACATTCGACAACTTTCTATACGTCATCGGACGCGGAAATTTCCTTGCCTGGCTCGGCAACTCGGTACTCGTCAGCATCTGCACAGTCGTCATCGGGCTGCTCATCGGAATCATGGCGGGATACGCGTTGTCGCGTTTCCAGTTCAAGGGCCGACTGCTCATCGTGATCGGCCTGCTCGCGACCCAGATGTTCCCTTCAGTCCTCGTGATTATCCCGCTGTTCAACATCCTGTCGGGGCTGAACCTCATCGATACGCCTTGGGCTCTCGTGCTTGCTCAAGTCAGCACGTCGGCGCCTCTCGGCGTCTGGCTGATGAAGACGGCCTTCGACCAGGTCCCGAAAGAGCTCGACGAAGCCGCGCGCATCGATGGCTGTGGACCGTTCGGGGCCATGTGGTACGCCGCGCTTCCGGCCGCACGACCCGGCGTTGTGGCGGCCGGTATCTTCATTTTCATCGGCGCATGGGAAGAGTTCACGTTTGCGCTCACCTTCACCAACAGTGACGAGACCCGCACGCTCCCCGTCGGGCTATCGCAGTTGTCCAGCGCCTATGAAGTCTCCTGGAATCAGCTCGCGGCGATGTCGATCCTGGTGGCCATCCCGAGCATCATCCTGTTCAGCTTCATCCAGAAATGGCTCGTCACCGGCAACGCAAGCGGCGGGGTGAAGGGATGAAAGACGTCACCGTCAAAAATGGGCTCTTGCAGGTGGGTGACCGTTCGCTGCCTCTCATTGCGGGAGAAATCCAGTTCTGGAGGATGGAACCCGACACCTGGGCGCGAGCGATCGAGGAGGCCCGCGACGCCGGTGTCACCGTTGTCAGCACATACCTGTCCTGGCGTCGCCACGAACCGCGCCAAGGCGAAGTCGATTTCGAAGGGACGAGCGACCCGCGGCTTGACGTGCGCCGGTTCCTCCGTGCCTGCTCCGACGCAGGTGTGTACGTGCAGATCAAGCCAGGTCCGTGGATCTGTGCCGAGGAGCCAGGCGGCGGATACCCCGACTGGCTGCTCGAGAACGACCTAATCCTCGCACTCGACGATGAAGGTCAGGTTGTCATTGGATACAACCCGCCTTTCCAGCATCCGGTGCCCAGTTACACCGACCCCACATACCTGCGCGCTGTGCGGCGCTGGTTCACGCAGGTGTGGGAGGCGATCGGAGACTTCGCCTATCCTCACGGGCCCATCGTGGCCATCCAGCTCGACAACGAACCGAGCAGCTGCTTCCAGGACTCCCTCTACGGAGCGGACTACAGCGAATCGTCAGTGGCCGCATTCCGAGGCTGGCTGACCGACAAGTACTCGAGCGACATCGACTTGCTCCGGCGCGCGTGGGACGACCAGCAGATCACGAGTTTTCTTACGGCAGTTCCGCCGTCGCGGCCGACCGGAGAGCGCCGGTCGGACTCCCGCCGTCACCTCCACGACTGGATCGAGTTCAAGACTGCGGCCACCGGAGCCTACCTGGCTGAACTCGGGCACATGCACTCGGGCTGCGGAGTGGGGCACCTCCTCTCCACCGTGAACCTCGTCACCCATCCGATCCACGACGTACCGGTGTCGCACGCTAGCATCCGCGCGGCAGCGAACGCGTCGACCGGGGAGGATCACTACTACATCCCGCCGCTTGACACCGCTGACATCCACCGGCTCGCCCGGTCAGCGGCGACAGCACGGTCAGCTGGTGAACCGCTCGCCTGGGTGCCAGAACTGCAGGCCGGCATCTGGCGCTCCCCCGGCGAGGTCGTCGACTACCCCGACCCCACGCCGCTCGAACAGGAGATCTGGTGGGGCGCGGCCATCGCCTACGGATTCCAAGGGTTCAATTTCTACATGCTCGCCGACCGTGAGAACTGGGAGTTCTCGCCCCTCAGGCAAGACAGCAGCCATTCCGATTTCTTCACACCGATCGAGCGGATTGTCGCCGTCGCCGGAGCGGGCGCGGCGGCCCTGACCAACGAGGCGAAAGCCGTCGTCGTCGTCGCTTGGCATCGACCCGACGCATACGACGCATACACGGTCGTAGGAACCTCCAGAATTCCCGGAGTCGAGTGGTTCGACGACGAGGCGTACCGGGCATATCAGGAATGGGATCAGACTCTGCAGCATCTCACCACGCTCGGGTTGCTCTACGACCTGTGGGACACCGAGACCGACCTCTCCGCCGACCCAGACGCCCCGCTCATCGTCCCTGCGCACAGCACGATCGACCCCGGCAAGCTCGACTCGATCCGCGCGTTGGGGCGACGGGTGATCGAACTTGACCCCACCTCCGCGACCCACGTGCTCGCGTCTCTCGTGCCGTTCGCACCCCATGTCGTTGTGCAGGATGGCTCCGCGCTCCCCCAGACGCTGGTCGGTGTTCGCGACGGTGCCGAGGAGGAGTACGTGCACGTCGTGCACTGGGGAACCTGCAGTGAGGAAGCAACCATCGTGCTTCCCGGCCGCGCCGATGGAACTCTCACCGACATCCTCACCTCAGCCACCTTCGAGCTTCTCGATGAGCGCGTGCTCCTGCCGATCACTCCCGGCCACCACACGTTCGTTCTGACGAGCACGACCGCCGCTGTCCACCGCACAACCCCGGATCAAGGAGGGACACCCGCCTAAGCCATCCCGTGAAGGTGCCGGATCGAGTACGTCAAGCCACCCACGCTTTCGGTCCCCGACATCAACGATTCGATTCCCACAAACAAAGGAGTTACTGGTGAAATCATTCACAACCCAACTGGCGCGCTGCGCCGGCGTGGTTGCAGCCGGCGCACTCGTGACCAGCAGTCTCGTGCTGGTCGCAGAGCCCGCTCAAGCCGCGACCACGGTTCACAACTGGCAAACCTCGCAGGCGGGTGACCGTCTGACCTCGAAAACCGACCTTACTTTCGCCGCCGACAGCAGCGCGCCCGACATCCTCGTTGACCCCACCCAGCAGTATCAGGCGATCGATGGCTTCGGCGGAGCGTTCAACGAATCAGGATGGGAAGTGCTCAATCGGAGCAATGTCACCGCCGCGCAGCGTAACGCAGTACTTGATCAGATGTTCAACCCAACCACCGGCGCAGGCTTCAGTCTCACCCGCACAGCGATGGGCTCCAACGACTTCTCACCCAGCCACTACAGCTACAGCGATCTGAGCAGCGGCACTGACTTCCCGCAGGCGAACTTCTCCGTGGCGCACGACCAGGCCTCCCTGATTCCCTATATTCAGGCGGCCCAAACACACGGCGCGTTCCGCATCATGGCCTCGCCCTGGACCGCCCCCGGATGGATGAAGACGAACAACTCGCTCATTGGCGGGGGAAGCCTGATCGCGCCGTCAACCGACCCGCGCTACTACCAGGCGTACGCAGACTACTTCGCGAAGTACGTGCAGGCGTACGCAGCGCAGGGAATCACCATCAACGACGTAAGCATCCAGAACGAGCCCCTCAACCCGGCAAAGTTCGAGTCGACCGTGTTCACGGCCGCGCAGATGGCGGATTTCATCGCTAATTACCTCGGCCCAACTTTTGACAGCAAGAGCATCGGTGCGCGCATCCGCGGCTACGAACACAACCGTGACACGTGGACTTATCCGGTGGATATGTTGAATGTTGCGGCGACGTTGCCGTATGTGGCCGGCATCAATTTCCACCCTTACGAATGCGACTTCGGTCAGGCCTACTGCGACACCGCGAACCTGGGGCTGTTCAATGCCGCGAAACCGGGATATTCCACCTGGATGTCCGAGCACACGGACCTGGGCATTCCGAACGCCGCAGACTACGCGGGCGATGAACGCTGGGGCTCTGAACTCGTCGACGAGATGCTCGCCGGCGAGGGCGCTTTCATCTACTGGAACATGGTCCTCGATCACACAGGCGGACCATTCTCCAACCTGAGCGACGCGCAAGAGCCGCTGGTCATTGTGGACACCAGTGGCGCATCCGCCACCGTCAGCTACATGCCGAAGTTCTATCAGCTGCAGCATTTCTCGAAGTTCGTCCGGCCGGGCGCCTACCGCATTGGAACGACTGGCGGAGCCAACGGCGACGGCATCAAATCCGTCGCGTTCAAGAACCCCGACGGCTCTGAAGTTCTCGAAGTGGTGAACACAAGCGGAACCGCAAAGACGATCAAGGTCGGCGAGGCCGGCAGCACGTTCAGCCGCTCGGTGGCCGCGCATTCGACCAATACCTTCACCTGGTCGGGTTCAGTAAACACCTACCACGTCATCGCAGGCAGCACCGGAAGTTGGGGCGCGGTGAACGGCGACGACTACTCGGCAGACGCGAACTTCACCGGCGGCACTGTTCCGGTCAACACCACGCCGGCGATCGCGAACAGCGCCGACGATCCCCTGTACCAGTCGGAGCGCTACGGAACCAGCTTCGGCTACGCGTTCCCCGTGCCGGCCGGCCGATACCGGGTGGGGCTCAAGCTGTCGGAGAACTACTTCACGGCAGCGGGCCAGCGCGTTTTCAACGTATCGGCGGAAGGTTCAACGCGGATCTCGAATCTGGATATCTACGCGGAGTCCGGCGCCCGGTACAAAGCGCTGGACCGCAGTTTCGATGTGAACGTGACCGACGGGACACTCACCCTCGGTCTTGCCTCCACGGTCGATAACGCGAAGGTTGATGCCATCTCGGTCACTCCCATCCCGTCAACAGGCGCCCAGTACACGTCGACGGTATCCGCAGGCGTGCCGACGGGGTTCAGCACAGGAACCGGCTCACTACCCGGTTTCGTGTTCGCCCAGGACTACAACACCGGCGGCGAGGGCGTGGGCTACCACTTCTCCACAACCGGAGGAACCGACGCTGCTTACCGCTCAGATGCCACTCACTTGCAGACATGCACCGGTGATACATACTGCGGCGACAACGTTGGTTGGCTCGCCAATGGCGACTGGCTCAACTACACGAGCACAGCCACAGTGAGCGGCACCTACGACATCCATGTGAAGGTGGCGAACACCGTGGCTGGTGGAACCTTCAGCATCGACATGGATGGACGGCCGTGGATCGCGACCCAATCTGTACCGAATACGGGCGGATACCAGACATGGCAATCGGTGAACATCGATAGCGTCGTGATTCCTCTCGGGCAGCACACCTTCACGTTGAAGGTCGGAACCGGCGGCTTCAACCTGCACGACATCGAGTTCTCGAAGATCTTTCAGCTGAACGCCAGCGGGTCCACGGCGATTGAAGCCGAATGGTTCGCCGGTGGTGGAGAAGGATTCGGGAGCCACGACGCAACCGTCGGCAACTCGTTCACGGCTCCGCAACGCGGTTACCTCCGCGGGGGTGACACGGATCTCGAAATCTCGTCGACGGGGAACTTCGATGTGGGCAACACTGAGAACGGGGAATGGCTCAAGTACGTCGTGTACAACCCCACCGCGAAGACGTACAACGCTTCCTTGAAGGCAGCGACGACATTCACCACGGGTCAGATCCGTTACGATCTCGATTCGATCGGAAACACGATCGGGGCGACGACATCGATTCCGAGCTCGGGCGGCTGGCAGACCTTCGGGACCGCCACAACTTCGGTGACGATTCCGGCGGGCTACCACTCGCTGTACGTCTATGTCGTGAACGGAGGATTCAACATCGACTCCCTCACGCTCAACTAGCGTCAAGGTCGGTCGGCGCCTCGCGCGCCGGCCGACCGGACATGCAGGACGGGCTTGATGTCGAGGAGAAACGTGACCCTCGGCAGCGTCGCTGCCGAGGGTCACGAGCTGAGGACTACGCCTCGAAATCCTCGGGAACCTCGAGTGGGCGACGCGTGTAGTACGCGCGCGCCTTGGGGTAGTAGACAACCATCGGCACGATGCCGAGCGCAATCAGGCCGATCCCCAGGATGTTGACGATCTGGGAGTTATTCGGGATGGAGCTGAAGAAGATGAAGATCATGAAGCCTGCGCCGATCAACGGCCACAGCCCGACGAAGACGAAGTTCTTCACCGATTTGAAAATCACCTTTCGGAATCCAACGACCACCGCGAGGCCGGCCAACGCGTAGTAGAAGGCAATCTGGAGCCCGATCGAGAGGATCGCATTCGACAGGATTTCACCGATGCTACCGAGAAAATTCGAGCCGATGAACAGCACGAGTGAAATGCCGATGATGACGACGGTCGCGAAGACCGGCGTCTTCCAGCGACGGTTGATCTTGCCGAAGGCGAACGGGATGGTGCGGTCGCGGCCCATCGCGAACAGGGTACGAGTGACCTGGATCAGCGTGGTCTCGAGGGTGGCGATGGTCGACAGGGCGACTGCGATGATCAGCAGCTTGCCGCCGATGCCCGGCCAGACGACGTCGCCGAGCACCGAGAGAATATTGGCACTGTTGTCTTCAATGGTCTTGGTCGGGAGCATCACAAGAGTCGCGATCGTGAAGATTTCGAAGAGGAGGAAGACGATTACAACACCGATGATCCCCGCCGAGCCGGCCGACTTGTGGCCATCCTTGGTCTCTTCGTTCAGGTTGGCGGCGACATCCCACCCCCAGTAGTAGAAGGCGGCGATCAGGGCGGCTGCGACGAAGACGCCGGCTCCCGAGAGGTGCGAGAAGCCGAGCCAATCCCACGAGAAGTTCGGGCCGGCATGGGCGCTCGTCGAAGCGCGGAAAATTGCGATGGCGGCGAAGACGACAAGGATGCCGACCTCGGCGATCGACATAATCCACTGCGCGCGTGCTGTGACAGTCACGCCGAAAATCACGCAGGCGGCCATGACGAGGAACCAGAGCGCGCCGACGCCGGTGATGAGCGGCACATTGTTCGCCTGCTCGGGCGCAAAGAGCGACACGGTCATGGCCCCGGCAGGAAGAGCGCCGGCGACCATGAAGATCGTTGCCGAGACCACGAGCGCCCAACCCGAAAGGAATCCGAGGATCGGGTGCAGGCCGCGGGCCACCCACGAGTAGGAGGCGCCCGCGTGGACGTCAACGCGGCCGAGGTACAGGAATGCCCACGCGATACCGAGCATCGGCAACCCGCACCAGAGCAGGGCACCCGGGGCGCCGAGACCCGCGACGCCCACCAGGGTCGCGGTGGTGGCGGCGATCGAGTAGGCGGGCGCACTGCCGGCGACGGCCATCACAATCGATCCAGCCGGGCTCACCCCATCGGCCTGCAGCTGTTGCTGTTCGTATTCGACCGCTCGCAGGTGCGAGGTCTCGGTCTCGAGGTTTTCATGCGTCATTGCATCTCCAAGTGTCGTTCGAGGGATTACGACAGATGGACGTTAGCACGTGCGACCCGAGATAAAAATGCGAATTCCGTTGGCAAGCCTCAACTATTCACCGGAATTCGTCGCCCATCGGGAAGTTTGCCTCGAAAACCGAAGGTTGTGCGGGTATCGTGGGCTTGCAACGCGAGCACCCCTGGCTTCCGAGGAAGCTAGGGGTGTTGGCGTGAGTGTCGTACCTGACCTTCGACGCGCTCATGCCCGGGACGATCGGGTTGAGTGCGGGATCCGACAGGGTTGGTGTCTTCACAGTCGAGACAGCCGGTCGACTCCCGCGTGGCCCACGTCCTCCGATCCCCGCGAATACGAGCGAATGCGGAGCGAACCCGTGCGCGTAGAAACAAAAGAACCCCCGGCTTCCGAAGAAGCTCAGGGGTTATTGCTGGGGTACCTGGACTCGAACCAAGAACAACTGAACCAGAATCAGCCGTGTTGCCAATTACACCATACCCCAATGGCCTTTTCCGAAGATCGGGCCGGGAGTAACTCTATCCCAGGGTGCAGGGAGTCGACAAACCGAGAAAACTCGGGCGTGTCCCGGTGGGGCGTGGGCCCGGGCGACCTATTCGGTCAGAACGGTGGCGGCGTGACCTGGATCAGGCGGGCCGGTTCGGTCGTGTAGGTGTGCTTGGTCGGCGAGGTCCAGTCGATGACGCCGCCGGGCCGGTGGTTCAGGGTCCAGTTGGTCTCGGTTTTCAGTTTGTGCATCCGTGTGCAGAGATGCGCAAGGTTGTCGTGGCGGGTGCGGCCCTGCTCGTGCCATTCGATGCCGTGGTCGATGTCGCAGCTCGCGGCCGACTGGTTGCAGCCCGGCCCGCGGCAGGTCTCGTCGCGCACCCGCAACCAGCGGCGCAGGTCTGCCGGCACCGCGTACCGGCTGCGACCGACGGAGAGGATGACGCCGGTCTCCGGATCGGTCAGCATCCGGGTGAAACTCGGTGCGTGGGCGGCGATCCGACGGGCGGTGTCGGCAT